>PMMB01000152.1:2843-22292 GCA_003165495.1 Gammaproteobacteria bacterium
CCGGTCCAATCATGGCAACCCGCGCAGGCGCCGGCATACACTGCCTTGCCGCGCGAATCGACATTGGCGGCCACGCCTTCCGCGTGTGACGCGGGTGCGGGGCTGGCCTTGGGCTCGGGCAGGTCGGATGTCGCAATACCCGATACCGAGCGCACATAGGTCACCATGGCCGTGATGTCGCTTTGAGTCAGATAGCGAAGGCTGTGGTCGACGGCGTCGCCCATGGGCCCCGCCGCCGTGCCCCGACCGTCCGCATGGCCGAGGGCCAAATAATGCGCAAGATCGGCTTCACTCCAGGCACCGATGCCGCTCTTGGGGTCCGCTGTGATGTTGTAGGCACGCCAGCCGGCCTGCACCGTGCCTGAGAATTTTTGTCTCTGGTTGAGCCCTTGCAAAAGATTTCGCGGTGTGTGGCATTCGCCACAGTGCGCCATGGCTTCCACCAGGTAGGCCCCGCGATTCCACTGTGGATCGCGTGCGGAGCGGGGTTCAAATCGCTTATCCGGATTGAACAGCAGCGCCCACACTCCCATGAGGGCGCGCTGATTGTACGGAAAGCCCAGCGTGTTCTCCCGATCCGGCGCATGCACGGGCTGGAGGCTGAAGAGGTAGGCCTTGATGGCGCCGGCGTCAGCATCGGTCATGTACGTGTAACTGGCGAAGGGCATCGCCGGATAGAGTTTCTCGTTGCCGGGCGCGATACCCTTGTGAACGGCGTCCAGGAAATTCGCGTCGCTGTAATTGCCGATCCCCGTTTCCTTGTCGGGAGTGATATTGGTCGAGTACAGGGTTCCAAACGGCAGCACGAATGCGCGTCCGCCTGCGAATGGGACGCCGCCGTCGGCGGTGTGGCAGGCCTCGCAGTCCGCGGCGCGCGCGAGGTATTGGCCGCGCTCGACGGGGCTCGCGCCTTTGAGTTCGGCCGGAACGCCCGTGGGATCCGCTCCGTGATACTCCGTCAGCGCCACGTGAGTCCCGCCGGCGAAATCCATGGCATGGGGTGCAAGCACCACGATCCACAAAAAGCCGATTAGGACCAAGGCGAGAATCGCAGCAAGGCCGAACAAGGTGTAACGCCCGGCGCGGCTGGTATTTAGAGAGTCGTTCATGATGGCTTCTTCCCGGAAAGTATATCTCGGTCTATGGGTAGTCGACGTAGGCGAATGCCGGTCGCGGCGAACAGAGCATTGCCGAGGGCCGGCGGCGCCGCGGTCGTGCCGGTCTCGCCGATGCCGCCCGGGGCCTCGCCGCTCTTGATCAAGTGCACTTCGATCTGCGGAGTTTCGTTTATGCGCAGCATCCGGTAGTCGTTGAAATTGCTTTGCTGCACCCGTCCCTTGTCGATGGTGATTTTGCCATATAGGGCGGCGGTGAGCCCGAATATGAGGCCGCCCTGCAATTGCGCCACCACGGTGTCCGGATTGACGGCGATGCCGGTATCCACGGCGGAGACGATACGGCGCACATGCACGTCGCCATTGGTGTCGACTTCGGCTTCCGCGACGGTCGCAACGAAGCTGCCGAACGCGGTCTGCAGCGCGATGCCGCGGCCCGTGCGCGCGGGCAGAGGATTTCCCCACCCCGCCTTGGCCGCCGCGAGCTCGAGCGCCGCCTTGAGGCGGGGCGATTTGCCGAGCAGGTCGCGGCGAAAGGCGACCGGATCCTTATTGGATTTCTTTGCCAACTCGTCCATGAAGGTCTCGATGGCGAACACATTGTTGTTGGGGCCGACGCCGCGCCAGAAACCCGTGGGCACCGCGGGCGGTTCATCGCGCACGTATTCCACTCGCAGATTGGGGATGTCGTAGGGAATGTCGGCGGCGCTGTCGATGGCATCGATGTCGATCCCTTTTTGAAAGGCCGGCGGCAGCCAACGCGCAAGAACCGAGGAGCCCGTGATGCGGTGCTTCCACCCGACGATGCGTCCGTTCGAGACGCTGGCGGATAGGGTGTCGCGGTACACGGGCCGGTAGAGGTCGTGCTGAATGTCCTCTTCGCGCGTCCAAACCACTTTGACCGGCCCATCCACTTGCTTGGCGATTTGCACGGCCGTGTCGACCATGTCCACCTCGAGCCTGCGGCCGAAGCCGCCGCCGATGAGGTGGCTGTGCACGGTGACCTTGTCGAGGGTGAGTCCGGTGACTTTTGCCGCGATGGCTTGGGCCCTGGTGAGCACCTGACTGCCTACCCAAACCTCGCAAGTAGCCGGCGTGACATGCACGGTGCAGTTCATCGGTTCCATGGTGGCATGGGCGAGAAAGGGCAGTTCATACGCCGCTTCCAGCAAGTCGCCTTGGGCCAAGCCTTTAGCGACGTCTCCCACGGAGTTGGCGACCGCGCCCTCTGTTTTGCTGGCGGCACGGAGCTGTTTCCAGACATCATCGGAAGAAATGGCGGCATTCGGCCCCTCGTTCCACGTGATGTCGAGTGCGCTCAAGCCCTGCTTGGCTGCCCACATGTGGTCGCCGACGACCGCGACAAAATCCTTGAACACGATAACCTGACGCACGCCGGGAAGGCTTTTAGCTTTGGCCTCATCGACATGCCCCACTGTGCCGCCGAACACCGGGCAGGCGGCGAGGGTGGCGAACTTCACACCGGGCGGCATGGCATCGATCCCGTACACCACTTTGCCGTTGACCTTGTCGGGCGTGTCGAGCCGCTTGACAGGGTTGCCGATCAATTTGAAATCTTTGACGTCCTTGAGCGCCGGCTCTTTCGGCGGCGTCAGGCTTTGGGCACGATTGATCAGCGCCGCATAGGCGAGCCTGCGGCCGCTCGCCTCATGAATGGCCTCGCCCTTCTCGGTGCGAATACTGGTGGCCTCCACTTTCCACTGCTGCGAGGCGGCTTGAACCAGAATGAGGCGCGCGCCGGCCGCCGCCTTGCGCAAGGGCAGCCAGAATGCGCGAACCGAATTTGAATTACCCGTGACTTGAATGCCGAACGTCGGATTGCCATAGAGCTTGTCATCGGGCGGCGCGGCTTCGAGGGACACTTGATCGAAGGCCGCGTCGAGTTCTTCCGCCAGGATCATGGCGACCGATGTATAAATGCCCTGACCCATCTCAACCTGCGGCATGATGAGCGTGACCTTGCCGTGGGCGTCGATGCGAATGAACGCGTTGGGCGCAAACGCCGGCTTCTCAGCTTGAGCGCCATTGGCTGATGGCAGGTGAAAGCCGACCACCAGGGCGCCGCCCGCGGCCAGCCCCGCCTGGAGAAATCCACGTCTCGTCAGCGCGGCGTCGACACGCAGCAGAGAGTTAGGCTTGTGCTGCATGTTTGATCGCCGCGCGGATGCGCACGTAAGTGCCGCACCGGCATATATTGCCCGCCATGGCCGCGTCGATGGCGGAATCTTCGGGATGCGGGGTGGCGTTGAGCAGAGCCGTTGCCGACATGATCTGCCCGGATTGGCAGTAGCCGCATTGGACCACTTCCAGATCCAGCCATGCTTTCTGCACTTTGGCGCCAACCGCGGAGGCGCCTACGCCTTCGATGGTCGTGATTGCGCGCTGGCCGATCGACCCTACGGGTAAAAGACAGGAGCGGACCGGTGCGCCGTCCACATGCACGGTGCAGGCGCCGCATTGCGCAATGCCGCACCCGAACTTGGTGCCGGTCAATCCCAAGATATCGCGAAGCACCCAGAGTAGGGGCATATCGGGTGGAGCGTCGATATTCCTCACTTCGCCGTTTATCCGCAGACTAACCATGAGTTATCTCGTGAAGCCAAGGCAGTGGCAGGGGTGTCGGTCGCTACGCCAAGACTATAGAAATTGAGCAAATCCTGCCATTGGGTTATTAATGAATTGCGGTCGTGGGTGCCGGCGCGTCCAGAATCATCTGTGGCACTCTTCGTCAGCGAGGCATCGGTATCCACAACAACGATCAGGAGCGGGTCATGGGCGATAAAAAAGTCTACAAAGGCGGCTGCTTTTGCGGCGAGGTGCAAGTCGAGGTGTCCGGACAGCCGGTCGCGATGGGGTACTGTCATTGCGAATCCTGCCGCCGCTGGTCCGCAGGACCGGTGAATGCGTTCACCTTGTGGAAACCGGAGGCGTTAAAAGTGACGCACGGTGCCGCGAGCATTGGTACTTACAACAAGACACCCATCAGCTATCGCAAGTGGTGCAAACAGTGCGGCGGGCACCTGTTCACGGAGCATCCGACCATGGGTCTCGTCGATATCTACGCGGCGGTGATTCCGCAACTGACCTTTGAGCCGGGCGTGCACGTGCACTACCAGGAAACCGTGTTGCACATCCCCGATGGCAAGCCAAAAATGAAGGATATGCCCAAAGAAATGGGAGGCTCAGGAGTAACTTTGCCGGACTAGCGACGCCCAAGAGCCGGACGTTCATCGGCAATGAGCGAAGGTCCTGGCTGTGCGTGATAGACTGAAATTGCCGAACTAAAAAAACCTGATGACCGAGTCGACGAAAGCGATTTTCTTAAGTTATGCGTCGCAGGATGCGGATGCGGCGCGCCGCATCGGCGATGCGTTGCGCGAGGCGGCCCTTGAGGTCTGGTTTGACCAGAGCGAGCTTCGCGGCGGCGATGCCTGGGATGAGATGATTCGACGCCAGGTCGCCGAATGCGCTCTCTTTATCCCGATCATTTCGGCGACGACGGCCTCGAGGCTCGAAGGCTATTTTCGGCTCGAATGGACGCTCGCCGATCAGCGTACCCAGCGCATGGCGCGCACCAAGACGTTTATCGTACCAGTGTGCGTCGATGCGACTCTGGAGTCCGGCTCGGATGTGCCCGAATCGTTCGTGCGCGTGCAGTGGTCGCGACTGCCGGGCGGCGCGACACCGCCCGCATTCATCGAACGCATCCGCAGCCTGCTGAGCGCCGAAAAAGCGCGCTCATCGATCGCGCCGCCAATGACCTCGCCGATACCCACCGCCTCCTCGTCGCAGCCTGAGACCGCGGCCACACTGGCTCCCCGTAGGGATCGGCGCCTGCTGATCGGTGCGGCCGTCGCGGTACTCGCATTGGCGGGTCTCGCATATGAGCGGTTGCGGCCGGCCGCGGTGACGCAAGCGCCGACGCCAGCGATAGGTTCCTCCCCGGCCAGCGCGGCACCGCCGGTCGCAATTCCCGAGAAATCGATCGCCGTGCTGCCGTTCGTCGACATGAGCGAGAAAAAAGATCAGGAATATTTCTCCGATGGTCTGTCCGAGGAATTGCTCGATTTACTCGCGCAATTATCGGATCTGCGCGTCGCCGCCCGCACTTCGTCGTTCTACTTCAAGGGCAAGGCCGAGGATGTAGCCGCGATCGGCCAGAAGCTGCGCGTCGCGCACGTGCTCGAAGGTAGCGTGCGCAAGGCGGGCAGCAGAATCCGCGTCACCGCACAGTTGATCCGCGCGGACAATGGCTATCACGTCTGGTCGAAGACCTATGACCGCGACGTCAAGGACATCTTCGAAGTGCAGGACGAGATCTCAGGCGCCGTCGTCGATGCGTTGAAGGTCCAGCTGCTGTCCTCGCGGCCGCTCACGAGCCGGCATCAGACCGACAACACCGAGGCGTACTCACAGTACCTGCTCGGCAATCAGCTTCGGCAGCGCGACACGCCCGAATCGAACGAACAAGCGCGGGCGGCGTATCAAAAAGCGATTGCGCTCGATCCCAACTATGCCGCCGCCTATAGCGGGCTCTCCGACTCCGAATGGCGCCTAGCCGACATGCGCACGAACAATCCGGACGACTACGCCCGCGCATCGGCGGCCGCCGACAAGGCGATCGCGCTCGATCCGGACGCGCCGGAAGGTTATTGGGCGCGCGGACAACTGCACTACGTCTATTACTACGACTGGAGCGCCGCCCAAGCGGATTACGAAAAGGCGCTGGCGCTCGATCCAGCCTTCGGACCGGCGGGGGTGGATCACGCGCTTCTGCTAGCGACGCTCGGTCGGCTGCCCGAGGCGATCGAGGCACTGCGCAAGATTATCACCCGTGACCCCTTGTCCGTGCCGGCGTGGCGCCGGCTCGCGGCGCTGCTGATGGACAGCGGCCGGTTCGCCGAGGTGCCTGAGGCGATTGCGAGGATTCGTGCGATCGGCGGCGACGACGACGCGAACTTGTTCAGCGCCGACCTTGATCTTTTCGAAGGCCGACCGCAACAAGCACTCGATCACTATCGAACGCAGAAGTGGCAAGTTTGGCAATTGCTGGGCGCCGCAATGGCCGAGCATACATTGGGACATGCGACTGAATCGCAGCACGCGCTCGAGGAAGCCATCCGCAAGTACCGCGATGCGCTGTCGTATCAGTACGCCATCGTCTACGCCTGGCGCAACGACAAGGATGCGGCATTTCACTGGCTCGAACGCGCCTTCCAGGTCCATGACGCCGGCTTGCCCTACTTGAAGCATGATCGGTTTGTCGCCAACCTGCGCAGCGATCCGCGCTATAGGGCAATCCTGAAGAAGTTGAATCTACCGCAGTAGCCCGCGCATCATCGTGCGTTCATCTGTTTGTCGAGTTTCAGAATCGACCGATACAGGACTTCGGTGCCGTTGGCGACATCGTCCCAGGCCGAGAACTCCTGCGGCGCATGGCTGATCCCGTCGCGACTCGGTACGAAAATCATGCCCATCGGCGCAAGCCTTGAAATTTCTCCGGCATCGTGTACCGCCCCGCTTGGCATATCTGCGGTCGACAAGCCGGTCGACCGCGCCGCTTCGCGTATGACGCTCTGCACGGAAGGGTCACTGAGTGCGGGAGCAATATCATTGATCACTGCGCAGCGCGTCTCGACGCCTTCCTCCTTGTCCGTCTGCGCAAACCTCTGCTGAATATGCTGCCACATACGCTCGATCGTCGCAGCGTCGAGATCGCGCAACTCGACCGGGAACTCTACGCGGCCGGGTATTACGTTTGGCGCACCAGGCTCTGCCTTCATGTAGCCTACGGTACCTACCTGGCGGCCAGGTTCCTCGCGCACGACGTCGCGAACAGCCAGTAAGTCTTTCGCAGCTGCAGCGAGTGCGTCCTTGCGGCGATTCATGGGCGTCGTGCCCGCATGGTTCGCGAAACCCGTCGCGATGCACTTCCACCGCTTAAGACCCACAATTCCCTGTACGACCCCGATCTGAACCTTGGTCTCATAGAGTTGCGGACCCTGCTCGATGTGTAGTTCCAGAATCGCGGCCAGCGTGCCGCGCGCAATGCGGGCGTCAGTCAGGTGCGCCGGATCTTGTCCGTAGCGTCGAAGCCAGTCGGCCAGCGTGAGTCCTTCCTCATCTTTGCGGTCGAGGATTTCCGGTCCCAATACGCCCGCCGCGACACCGGAGCCCAGTGCGCTGATCCCGAAATGCGGGCCTTCCTCATTGGTCCAGACGACAACTTCGAGTGGATGTCGCGTGGTGACGCGACCATCATTGAGAGTTCGAATCACTTCGATGGCGCCCAGAGTGCCGACGCTTCCGTCGAAGCTACCGCCGTGGGGAACTGAGTCGATATGTGAGCCAAACAACAACGTCGGCAACTGCGCGGTGCCTGCGCGGCGCCCAAAGATATTTCCGGCCGCATCAACCCGAACTTGGAGCCCTGCCTCCTTCATCAGATCCATCACGTAAGTTCGTGCATCCATCTCGGTCTGCGAAAACCCCAGGCGGGTGACGCCTCCCTCGGGATTGCGACCAAACTCGCTCAATTTCTCGAGGTTGCCTTGTAATCGTTGCGCATTGATGTGGCGCGACTGTCCACCGGATGCCGCCGCGGCGGTCAGTGCTGCCAACCCGACCCAGACTGCGATGGTCCTGGACGTATTCGAGAAAATTGAGCGTGGGCGGAGGCACTGTGACATATTCATTTTTATTTCCTTATCAACCCGTTCCTGGCGAGCTACGAAGTGGCGCCGAACTAACGGTTCTGGCGTCGCAGGTTTAAACTTAGCGGGAAACTATGGAAGCCGAAATTATGCGCAGCATAAACGCAAACAACTGCATTGACACGTTTGAACGGCCGCTTCGCGGACGCTTCTGGCCGCGGCCGCCTCGGTTACCGGCAGCCTTTGGCATCGCACTCGCTTGCGCAGCGCTGTGTCTTCTGACGGGTTGCGTATCGTCCAAATATAAACTCGCCGGCAAGAATACACCCCCCGCGCATGCGCTCAACGTCCACTTCCCGCCGGCGCCGCTCGATGCAAACCTCGCTACCTTAGTCATCGACGGCGGCCCGGGCTCGTGGAAGCTGGCAGCGTTCTGGGACGAGTACGTCGTTGCGTTCCACAATACCGGCGATGAGCCGCTCCAGGTTGCCTCCGTCACGTTAGTGGATTTCGCCGGGACTTCCCGATCCGCAGGTGATGATCCGTGGGCGCTGGAACGCGAGAGCAAGACCCTTGAGAGAAAATACCAAGACGCCGGCATTACTTTCGCGCGAATCGCCGCACCGCGCGTACTCGTCACCAGTGCAGAACCCGTGGTGATTGCAAGCGCGGGGATCGGAACAGCGGGCGCTGCCGTGGCGGCAACGGCGACGGCCGTGGCGCTACCTGTGTATGGCTTGGCGATCTTGGGCATAAACAAGCACCACAAGGCGATAATCAAGGCGGAGTTCGACCGCCGTCGATTGCCTCTGCCGCTGACCCTGGCACCTGGGGAGACGCGGACCGGCAGCCTGTTCTTCCCGATGGTTCCGAATCCCCGCTCGCTGGACCTTAATTGGTCGAACGAGTCGGGCTCGGGTGATTCAGTGCTTGCGCTCGATTTTCTCCACGGACTTCACGTACCGGCTCCAAAAACTCCCTCGCCCTAAACCGAACGTCCGCGCGACTGCAATCTGCGCAATGGCAATCCGGGCATGAACGTGCTCTATATGGCAGCGGTCGAGCGCGGTACCACAGCCATACAGTGGGGACAGGCGATGCTTCGGGATAAACTATTTTCAGTGGCGATGCTCTGCGTATCGGCATCCTCGATGATCAGTTGCGGCAGCCCTGATTCGGCGGCGCGAAATACTCATTCGGGCGAGAACAGCGATGAGAAAAATGTTCTCAACCTGTACATCTGGTCTGATTATATGGCGCCCGACACCATTGCATCCTTCGAAAAATTCACGAACATCAAGGTCCGCGTCTCTTATTTCGACACCAATGAGACGCTGGAATCCCGGATGTTGACGGGGAATAGCGGATTTGATGTCGTCGTTCCGACGGCGCCCTTCTTGCAGCGCCAAATTCGCAGCGGCGCGTATCTGCCCCTCGACAAGAAAAAGCTTCCCAATCTCGCCAATCTCGACCCCGCAATAATGGCCCGGGTGGCGCTCAATGACCCGGGGAACGCCCATGCAGTCGTGTACGCCTGGGGAACGTACGGCATTGCGTATAACGAAAAGATGGTGGCGGAGGTGTTGCCAAACGTTCCTCTTAATAGCTGGCGCCTGATCTTCGATCCTAAGTTCGCCGCCAAATTGGCCAAGTGCGGGATCGGCACCCTCGACGCGCCTGCCGGGGTGGTACGGCTGGTGCTCAAATACTTGGGCAAAAATCCCAACGCGCCGAGCCCGCAAGATCTCGCCGACGCCGAAACGGTGTTGAGCAAGATCCGTCCCTACATACGCAACATCGACTCGTCGATCGATCTCGAAGCTCTGGCAAACGGTGATATGTGTGTTGCGCTCACCTATAACGGCACTTTCGTGCAGGCGCGCAATCGTGCGAAGGAGGCGAAGAACGGCATAAAACTCGACTTCATGATTCCTGAGGAAGGATCCTTGCTTTGGTTTGACATGTTGGCCATACCTCGGGACGCACCACACGCCGATAATGCCCTCTTGTTCATTGACTACCTCATGAAGCCGCAGGTCATCGCGAACATTACCAATTTCATAGGGAATGCCAACGCAAATTCAGCGGCAGCGCCGCTGCTCGATGCGTCGATAGCCGCGGATCCGGCGATCTTTCCGTCGCGCGATCAGCTACAGCGATTGTTCGTGCAAATGGAAGACTCTCCTGAGCAAACGCGTGCCATTACCCGCCTATGGCAGAAGTTCAAGACTGCGCAATAACACCTCCATCGATTATGCCGAGGCCGGTCAGCACACGCTGCGCCTCAGCCGCCCCGCGGACACGAACCGCATGCATACCAAATCTTTGTGCTGCTTCAACGTTGAGCGAGTTGTCGTCGAGAAACAGCACTTGACCGGGCTTGCAGCCCAGCGAATCCACCGCATGCTCGAACGCTTCCGAATCAGGTTTGATTCGCCCGGTCAGATGTGAGACGAAGTGGCTATCGAACGCAGGGCCCAGCCCCATGTCATCCAGCACACGCGGCCAGTGCAGGGCGTTGCTATTCGAAAGCACCGCGCGCCGATAAGAGCGAGGTATGCGCGCAAGCATTTCCAAGGTCCCTGGATAAAGCCCGGTCGGCCACCCGATGAACGCATCCAAAAATCGTTGCGGTTCGACGGTGAGACCAAACTCCGAAATCACGCGGACTGAAAACTCGTCGGCATCGATCTGTCCGGTTTCAAATTTTCGTACCGACGCCGATTGCAACCACATCCGCCAAAGCTCATCAGCAGTCACCGTATTGCCGAGCCATTCAAGCATGACCTCGACGCCGCTGAGCTCGACGAGTACACCGCCCACATCGAAAAGCAAAACCCGAATGTCCGCCGGCGCACTCATTTTTACCCGTGAACGTGGTTTGTATGCCAAAGTATAAGCGGATATTTCAGTCAATGGAGCGGCCGGGTTTGGCTCCCGCGGCGACGCACACAAAAATCAGGGTTGCCGCAATGCATAGGTAGGCGAACCAATTGCCCGCGGCCGCATACACGGTGTGCCCACCCGACATCCAGGGCGCCGTGACCACGATGCCATCCTCACTGCGCGGGTTGCGATAGGGGTCGTTGGCGTAGGTTCTTTGCACCAGGCGGCCGTTCGGATCGATCAATGCAGAAACGCCGGAATTGACGGCGCGTACCATGCTCACGCGAAGCTCGACGCTGGCAAAGACCGATAGCGCCAAGTGTTCCCATGGTTCGCTCTCGGCGCCGAACCAAGAGTCGCTGGTCAGATTGACGAGAAGATTGGGGTGAAGCCGCCCGACGCCGCGCAAAAATCCCTGCAAAATATCTTCGTAGCAAATCACCGGCCCGAGTTTCCAGACTTGACCCCCCGGTCCTTGCAAAGTCATCACGCCAGGCCCCTTGCCCGCGGTGAATCGACCCGTGCCGGCCGGCAAAAACTTCCGCAGCCACGGGAAGGAATCGATGCCGGGAATGTATTCGCCGAACGCCAGCAGCCGCACCTTGTCGTAGCGACCCACCGCTCGTCCGTCGGCGTCGAGCAGAATGGCCGAGTTGAATGCATCGTCGCGCGCGGCATCGTACATCTCGGCGCCGATGAGGACCGGTACGCTCAAGCCCCGGCGAATCATCCCCACGGACCCGGGTGCGAAGTCGGCGATGAAATCTTGCGGCAAGTTCACGGGATAGGCACCCTCGCTCCAGACGATGAGTTGCGCGCCGGCTCGTTGCAGACGACGAGACTCCACTTGCAGAGCGGTCAACTGGCGGATGGCCTCATCACGAGAGATCTCACCATCCACCGTATAGGCGAAATTCGGCTGGACCAGTCCGATCTTCAATCGCGGTGCACGGGCCACCATGTCATCCACTTGGCGCATGCGCACCGCTCCGAAGATGAGGGCGGCCGCCAGCAGCACCGCCGCCGCCAACGCGGGATAGCGAGCGGCGCGGCCGTCCACCGCCAAATCAAAGAGTGCACCATTGACCAGCATCAGCAGGGCGGTGACCCCGAGAGGGCCGGTGAGTTCGGCGATTTGGATGACGAGCGGGTGCCAGGCTTGGGAAATCCACTGGCCGCAGGGAAACAGTTGCGGCACCAGAAGCTCGCAGCTGACCAAAATCAAGGGCGCGAGTACGGTCATGGGCACGCGGCGTCTCCTGCGAACGCCGCAGACGATAGCGGTAAACAGCAGAAAAATGAGGCCCCGCGCCGCACAGAACAGCAAGAATACGAGCGCCGCGGCCACCTCAGGAAAGTCCGCGAAGCGCCGCATCACATCGATCAGCCAGTAAAAGCCGCCCGCCGTCTCGACGATTCCGGCCCACCAGCCGAGGATGAGCGCCTGCTTGAAAGTAGGCGCCCGATCCACGGCGAGCAACATGGGCACCGCCGCGATCCAGGCGAGGGCGGATAGATCGAAGGGCGTCACCGCCAGAAACCACAGACAGCCGCTGAGTGTGACGAGGCCAAAGGCGCCATAGAAATTGAGCTTAAGCATGCTTAATCCAAGGTCAATTGAGTTCACGGCCGCGGGGCTGTCGGGTATTCTGCGGTCCAATCATGCAAGAAAGATACGAACCTGCCGCAGTCGAAGCACAAGCGCAGCATTTTTGGGACAAAGAGCGCTGCTTCGAAGCCAGAGAAGACGGTACCCGCGAGAAGTACTATTGCTTGTCCATGTTCCCCTATCCAAGCGGCCGCTTGCACATGGGACATGTGCGCAACTACACCATCGGCGATGTGTTGTCGCGATTCATGCGCATGAACGGCAGAAACGTTCTGCAGCCCATGGGTTGGGATGCCTTCGGGCTTCCCGCAGAGAATGCGGCCATGGCGAACGGTGTGCCGCCCGCGAAGTGGACCTTCGACAATATCGCTTACATGAAAGCCCAGCTCAAGTCCTTAGGGCTGGCCTTGGATTGGAGCCGGGAACTCACCACCTGNNCTCGCCAACGAGCAGGTGATCGACGGGCGCGGCTGGCGCACCGGCGCGCCGGTCGAGAAACGTGAAATCCCGATGTACTACCTCAAGATCACGGCCTATGCCGAGGATCTGCTCGACGCCTTGGGGCACATGTCCGGATGGCCGGAACGCGTGCGCGCCATGCAGGCGAATTGGATCGGCAAGAGCGTGGGCGTGAGGTTGGGGTTTCCGTACGACATCGGGCCGCCGGGCGCAGACGGCACGCGCGTGCTGCACGCGTTCACCACGCGAGCGGATACGCTCATGGGAGTGACCTTCTGCGCGGTGGCGGCGGAGCATCCGCTCGCGGCCTATGCGGCGCGCGACAACGCCAAACTGGCGGCGTTCATCGAGGAATGCAAGCGAGGCCCGGCGATCGAATCGGAGCTCGCGACACAAGAAAAAAAGGGCGTCCCCACCGGCTTGGTCGTGCGCCATCCCATCAGCGGCGCGGCCGTACCGGTATGGGTGGGCAACTATGTGCTCATGAGCTATGGCGATGGCGCGGTTATGGGCGTGCCCGCGCACGATGAGCGAGATTTTGAATTCGCCAAAAAATATCATTTGCCGATCAAGCCTGTCATCGACGTCGCGGGCCGCGAATATTCCTCAAGCGAGTGGGCGCCTTGGTATGCCGACCATGGCCGCTGCGTCAATTCCGGGGTGTATGACGGTTTGGAGTTCCAGGCCGCCGTCGACGCCATCGCGGCGGATTTGAACCGCTTGGGGCTGGGCGAAAAGCAAACCACCTGGCGCCTGCGCGACTGGGGGATCTCGAGGCAGCGCTATTGGGGCTGTCCGATTCCGGTGATTCATTGCGGCACCTGCGGCACCGTGCCCGTGCCGGACGAGCAGCTGCCGGTGGTGTTGCCGGTGGATCTCGTGCCCGACGGCAGCGGCAACCCGCTGCTCAAGGACGAAGCTTTTCTCGCGGTTCCCTGTCCGCGATGCGGGGTTAAGGCGCGGCGCGAGACCGATACCATGGATACCTTCGTGGATTCCTCTTGGTATTTCCTGCGTTTCGCCTGCCCCGACAGTGATAAAGCCATGGTGGATTCGCGAGTTCAATACTGGCTGCCGGCGGATCAATACATCGGTGGGATCGAGCATGCGATATTGCACTTGTTGTACTCGCGATTTTGGACCCGGGTCATGCGGGAATTGGGCTTGGTTGCATTCAAGGAACCCTTCACGAACATGTTCACGCAGGGCATGGTGCTGAACGATGTGTTTTTCCGTAAAGCGGATACGGGCCGCGTGGAGTACTTCAATCCCGCCGATGTCGAAGTCACGCTGGATGCGACGGCGCAGCGCCGCATCGCGGTGCTGCGCTCCGACGGCGAAGAGGTCGAATCGGGCGGCGTCGTCACCATGTCGAAGTCGAAAAACAACGGGGTCGATCCGCAGGCATTGGTGGACCAGTTTGGCGCGGACACCGCACGTTTGTTCACCATGTTCGCCGCGCCGCCCGAGCAAACCCTGGAGTGGTCGGACGAGGGCGTGCAAGGCGCGTATCGATTCATCAAGCGTCTGTGGAAAGCCGTGCATGACCACGTGACGCTAGGCGCGCCGGGGCTGCTCGATAAGTCGGCCCTGAGCGACGGGCAGCGGAATATTCGAAGACAGGCGCATCAAACGCTGGCGAAGATCACCGACGATATCGGGCGCCGCCGGACCTTCAATACGGCGATTGCCGCGGCAATGGAGCTATTGAACGCACTGGCGAAGATCCCGCAGAGCTCTCGTCAGATCTCGCCGCAGGATGGCAGCGTGATGCAGGAAGCGCTGGAAATCGCGGTGCTCGGACTCTCGCCCATCATTCCGCATGTCACGCATGCATTGTGGCTCGCGTTGGGCCATCGGACGGCGTTGATCGACGAGCCATGGATGCCGGTCGATGCCGCCGCGCTGCAATCTTCGTCGATTGCCATGGTGGTGCAGGTCAATGGCAAGCTGCGCGGTCATATCACGGTCGCCGCCGGCGCCGACGAGGGCACGGTGCGTTCCGCGGCGCTCGCCCTGCCCCATGCGCAAAAGTTCATCGGGACGTCCGCGGTGCGCAAAGTCATCATCGTGCCGGGTAAGCTCGTCAACATCGTGGTGTAATCGCGCCATGGCCATCGTGAACAGTCGCCGTCGGATTTCGCTGACCGCTGCGGCGGCGTTCAGCATCGTGGCCGGGCTGACCGCGTGCGGCTTTCGGCTGGTGGGCAGCGATCCTCTGCCGGGCATTCTGGCGCGCCCCTATCTCTCGCTCAAGGATCCCTACACGGATTTCTCGCGCGAGTTCGAGCATCAGCTGAAGAGTTCGGGAGCGACGTTGCAGGTTTTGCGCGCGAACGCCACCGCGACCATCGAAGTAACCAAGGACCTGGTCGAGCAGCGGACCCTGTCGGTGTCGGCGCTCAATATTCCAACCGAATACGAACTCACGTACACGGTCACTTTCGCCGTGCAGGGTGCCGGCAAGGAGTTGCTGGCGCCGCAGACCCTCAGTCTGTCGAAGGACTACAGCTTCGAGGAGAATGTATTGCTGGCGAAGGAGCACGAAGCCGATATCTTGCGGCAGCAAATGGCGCGCGATCTGGTGTCCATTGCGATGCGCCGGCTCACGAGTTTGAAGTAAGGGATCGGTGCGGTAGCGGCGTGTTGTTGGTAAACGCCATCGATCGACTGAGTCTCGAGCTGCTGTTGGATCGCTACGGCTTGGAATTGCATTTGGTGGCTTCTCAAGATGTCATCCCCGGGTCCTATTGGGGTGAGCGCGAGGCGGGCCTGATCGGCGCGAAGATCTTCGCGCGGCTCGATACGCCGCTGCACTCGGTGCTGCACGAGAGCGCGCATTTCATCTGCATGACTTGCGAACGGCGCGCCGGATTGGATACCGATGCGGGTGGGGATGATGCGGAGGAAGGCGCGGTTTGCTACCTGCAATTGGTCCTGGCGGAGTCACTGCCGAATGTCGACCGAGAGCGTATGTGCCGCGATATGGATGAGTGGGGTTACAGCTTTAGGTTCGGCAGCGCCGCGACCTGGTTTGCCAAGGACGCCGAGGATGCGCGCGACTGGCTGATTCACCACGGGCTCCTCGATTTGCAGGGCGATATCACGTATGCCTGCCGATAAGCCGGGACGCGTGTCGCGNNCATCGCGTAGCATCGGCCGAAGCGATTCGCGAGAAACTCCGGCAGCTTGATGTCTTCTTGACGGATGAGCCCGGACTGCGGCAGCTTGCCCGCGCTCAACATGTCGAGCACGGCGCAAATTCCGCCGGCGGTGGTGATCTGAATGGCGCTGCGGACGCGTCCGCCCAACGGCGCCGCGTAGATCTTATTCGCATAGGTCTCTTGCATGAGCTGACCGCCGCGCATGCCGCTTAACGTAACGAACACGATCACGACATCCTGCAGGGTGATCGGCACGGCATTCTCCAGAATGTCTTTCAGCAGTTCGCGGCGATCGCGCAGGCGCAGATCGTTGAGCAGCGCCTTCATGATCGCTGCGTGGCCGGGATAACGGATGGTGCGGTAATTGAGGTTGCGCACCTTGCCGGCGAGGGTTTCGCAAAGAGTGCCGAGGCCGCCCGAGGTGTTGAATGCCTCGTATAAAATGCCGTCGAGCGAGAATTCTTCCAATTCCTCGAGAGGCTGTGTTTCGCGCAGCTGGCCGTTGACGATGGCTTCGCAGGGTTCGCAGTACTCGTTGATGACGCCGTCGGTGCTNNCCAGGTCAGATTGTAGTTGAGGGCATTGGACGGGAACTTCGGCAGCGCGCCGACGCGCATGCGCAGGTCCTGCAATTTGTCGAAGCGCGAGGCCAAGTCGCTCGCCACGATGGTGATGAAGCCCGGGGCCAGTCCGCATTGCGGAATGAACGCCGTGCGGGCGCCTTGGGCTAGCTGCTTCACCGCGCGGGTGCTGGCGACATCCTCGGTCAAATCCAGGTAGTGCGCGCCGGCCGCTTTTGCCGCCTCGGCGATAGTGCGGGTTGCGTGATAGGGCGCGGCGCTCAATACGGCGAACTTGCCGGCCAGTATTTTGCGCAAGGTCTCGCCCTGCGTGACGTCGGCAGCGATTTTGGCGACGGGGACAGCCGTCTCGAGGCGGTCCAACTGCTGCTGCGAGCGGTCGACCACCGTCACCCTGTAATCACCGGACCCGCCCAGCAGTTCCGCGATCATGGAGCCGATTTTGCCTGCGCCTACGATAACGATGTCTTTCATGTGGTCTCCGAAGTATCGAGCCATTTTCAACCGAGCGCCCTGCGAATGGTAGGGTAGTTCTCGACGTTTTTAAGGTATATTGACGGCATTACGTAGGGTAAAAACGGCGAATTGCCATGGATGCCATAGACGAAAAGCTACTTCTGGCCTTGCGGGAAAACGGCCGCGCTTCGACCGCGCAACTGGCCCGGCTGGTGGGCCGCTCGCGCACCAGCGTGCAGAGCCGCATCGAACGGCTGGAAAAGCAGGGCATCATCGTGGGCTATGCCGTTCTGCTGGCGCCGGAACATGGCATGGGCGCGGTGCGTGCGCACGTCATGATCAAGGTAGGTCCGAAGGAAACGCGTGTCGTCACCGCGGCGCTGCGCGCCATCGCCCAGGTGCGCGTGCTGCATTCGGTGAGCGGCGATGTGGATTTGATCGCCGTCGCGGCCACGGCATCCGTCGATGAGATGGATCAGGTCATCGATCGCATCGGCGCATTGGACGGCGTGGAGCGCACCACGTCGTCGATCATTCTGTCGACGAAATTCGAGCGCTGAGTGGAGCTTTATCTCATGTACGATGCCGCCACAATGTCGACCTTTCTTGACATATCTAAATCGCTGCGTTGGATGATGGTGATATTCGGCGTGCTGGTCGGCCTGGAGACGGGCGTGGCTTCAGCAGCCGAAGGATCGCTGGATCCCCTGCAGGTGGTCACCGACACGGGAGTGCTGCGCGGTGCCGAGGGCTCAGGTGTGCGGGAATTCAAGGGGATCCCATTCGCATTGCCACCGATAGGTAATCTCAGGTTTTCGCCGCCGGTGCCACAGACTCAATGGGCCGGCACGCTCGATGCGACAAAGTATAAAAGCCCTTGCCCGCAGGTATCTCGGTTCGGACAAACGGACGCGAGCGATAACGAGGACTGTCTCTATCTGAATATCACTGTACCCGCGACGGGGTCCCCCGCACACGGCGTGCGCAACAGCAAGCCCGTCATTGTGTGGGTCCACGGTGGGGCCTATGTCGGTGGTTCTGCCGATATCTATCCCCTCGACTATTTTTCACGATCGGGCGATGTCATCATCGTGTCGATCAACTACCGTCTTGGGGTCTTTGGCTTCATGGCACACCCCGCCTTTGACCCGGCGCACAACGGTAGTCTGGGTCTTGAGGACCAACGCGAGGCGCTGCAGTGGGTCAAACGAAATATTCGCGCGTTTGGCGGGGATCCCCACAACGTCACCTTGGCCGGTGAGTCTGCAGGCGCTGCCAGTGTCTGCATGCAGCTGATCGCCCCCCATGAGGCGGCGGGTCTCTTCCAAAAAGCAATCATCCAGAGCATCGGCTGCACGATTCATTTGCGGACGGCCGGCGAGGCTGCCGGTACCGGGGTCAAGGTAGCCAATCTCGTGCGTTGCACGGATTCTGCAACCGCACTCTCGTGTTTGCGCGAGAAGTCCGTGCACGAACTGCTCGAGGCCCAGGTTAAGGTCGGTGGTACAGACGTTCGCGCCTTTGGACTCGGTGTAGGGTCGATCAGTGTGCCCCGCCAAGGCGCAGAGGCCTTCGCGACCGGTCAGTTCGTCAAGGTACCGATGATCAATGGCGGCAATCGCGATGAGATGGGGCTCTATGTGGGATACGAAATCGCAGCCGGCGGCACAATCACCCGCGACAACTATGTAGAGCGGCTCCGCGCGAGTTACGGGGAGTACGCTGCCGAAATCGCAAGGCGCTATCCGCTTGCGGCCTATACATCACCTGCAATTGCCGTGGGTCGTGTGGAATCGGATTTCATGCCGGGTGGTCCTCTCAACAATTGCCTCTATCTTGAGACTGCACGGCTCGCCTCGCGCTTTGTGCCGGTGTACGAGTTCGAGTTTGCCGATCCGGACGCGCCATCCGTGATGCCGAAGCCCGGTATTGAAACGGGCGCGGTTCACTCGGCTGAGCTTCTCTACTTCTACCCGCATATCTCCTTCAACAGCCGCATCGACGGTCCGGATGTGCCACCCCAGTCGCAGCCGCTATCGCGGCAGATGGTCGCCTATTGGAGTCAATTTGCGCATACCGGTCACCCCTCGGTGCCAGGCCTTGCGGCATGGCCTCGTTACCATTCGCCCCGCGATGTCATGCGCTTCGAGCCTGGGCATGTGGGTACGTTTGATGCGGCGAGAGCGCATCAGTGCCGATTCTGGAAAAAACTTTATCCCGACGGCTGAGCACCTTCTCCCGACTTGCATTGGTGCGCGTGTACGCCCGGCAATAGTCGGCGCACCACATCGAATTCTATCGATGCTTCATTCAAGATATGCCAAGCCGTGGACACGACGATCAACTGGTCCTCAGGGAACACGACCAATCGTTGGCCGCCCATGCCGCGGGCGGCCCAGGCCAGGCGCGCGGGCTCGCCATGCGGCAGCAACCACCATTGATAGCCATACTTGAACCCTTCGACCGCGTCGATTCTCGGCGTCAACGATTCCTTGATCCAATCCG
>PMMB01000255.1 GCA_003165495.1 Gammaproteobacteria bacterium
GCGGAGTTCGAAAGACATTCGGGCTGTTGGATGCTGTGGCCGGAGCGCTCGGACAATTGGCGCTCCGGTGCCAAACCGGCACAGGCCGTATTTGCGGCGATCGCGGCCGCCATCGCCGGCGCAGAGCCCGTGACCGTGGGGGTTTCGGCGGCGCAATTCCAGAATGCGCGCGCCCGGTTGCCACGCGAGGTGCGCGTCGTCGAAATGAGCAGCAATGACGCATGGATACGGGACTGCGGACCGACTTTCGTCATCGACGCCAAGGGCCGGCGGCGCGGCGTCGATTGGACCTTCAATGCCTGGGGCGGTCTTAGCGGCGGCTTGTACTTCCCCTGGGATCGCGACGACGAGGTGGCGCAAAAAGTATTGGAACTCGAAGGCGCCGATCGTTACCGGACATCGTTCGTGCTCGAAGGCGGCGCCATCCATGTGGACGGCCAAGGCACCTGTTTGACCACCGAAGAATGTTTGCTCAATCCGAATCGCAATCCCCAGTTTACGCGGCCCGAAGTCGAGGAACAGCTGCGGCGCTATCTCGGTGTCTCCCGCGTGATTTGGCTGGGTAAGGGCGTGTATGGCGATGAGACCGGCGGCCATATCGACGAACTTGCCTGCTTCACGAGCCCCGGGCACGTCGCTCTCACCTGGACTTTGGACCGCAAGGATCCGCAATACGAGATTTCCCACGATGCTTACCAGCGCTTGAGGAAGGCTCGCGACGCGCGGGGCCGGGAGCTGACCATTCACAGAATCCACCAGCCGGGGCCGCTTTACATGACTGCCGAGGAGGCGGCTGGAATCGATCCGCGTGCCGGCACCCAACCGCGCAAGGCCGGCGATCGCCTGCCGGCGTCGTACATCAATTTTTATATCGCGAATAAATGCGTCGTCATGCCCCTATATGACAAGCGCCATGATGCGGCGGCACGAGCTACGCTCAAGCGGTTGTTTCCCGCCCGCAAAGTGCTGGGAATCGCTACCCGCGAGGTGCTGCTCGGCGGGGGCAACATTCACTGTATAACCCAACAAGTCCCCCGCCCAACGGGCCGTTAACGCCCGCGAACGGAACTTTGCTGCGCGTACGCTCTCGAAAGTCTTTATTCTACGCAGCTTAAATCCTTAAGCCCCCTCCACAAACAATACTTGGAAGCCGTAGTGCACTCATTGTTCGGTCGATACGCTCGTAAACATTCACGCGCGCTCGTGTGCGCCGCCGCCATTATCGCGGCCGGCTGTCATAATAATAACAACACCAGCGGCTACGGCATCGGCTGGGTCACCCTGAGCGATACGCCGGGAGATTTCACTAGCTACACCGTCAATGTCGATTCGGTGACCCTGACCGGCAAGGCCAACGGGGTGATTACCGCGGTGGCGACGGTCGAAACCGTCGATTTCACGAAGCTCAAGAATTTCTCCGAGCTGTGGAGTTCCGCGAGTATCCCGAACGACACGTACACCGCAGCCACCATTGTTCTGGATTACACCACCGCCAATATCGCCGTCATGGTCAATGGCGTGCCGGTGAAGGCGACGGTCGTGGATACGACGGGTGCCGCCGTGACCACGCAGACGATTAACGTAACCCTCGATCCGGCTAATCCGCTCATCATCGTGCCCACCTATGCATCGACGAGCGCCCAGCGCCTGGCCATCGATTTAAACCTCGCCGCCTCGAACGTGGTGAATACGGGAGTCAGCCCGCCGACGGTCACCATCAAGCCATTCATGACGGTGGCCACCAGCGCGCCCGATACCAAGCCGGTCCGCGTGCGCGGTCCGCTGATCAACTCGAGCATCAATGTCGGCACCTACACGGTGTATGTGAGGCCTTTCTTTGACGAAGTGAACAGTCTGGGATCGCTGACGCTGTTCAACGATGCGAATACGGTTTATCAAATCAACGGCACCACCTATGTCGGCTCCTCGGGCCTCACCGTGATGTCGCAATTGTCCGCAGGTACGACCATGACCGCGGCCTACACCACTTACCAGCCCACCGCGACGCCCTCGACGACGGCGGGAATTTTCCATACAACCTACGTGGTCGGGGGAAGCACCCTCGAGGATTTCTACACTCAGGGCCTCGAAGGCGACGTGATCGCGCGCAGCGGCAACACCTTGACTCTGCAAGGCTCTACCTTGCAGCTCAACGACGGAACGAGCAGCTACAACGAGGCTAACGCATTGGTTCTGCTGGGCACCGCCACCATCGTGACGGCCGAAGACAACACGGCCCTCACGGGACTCGACTACAATTCGGTCTCCGTCGGCCAGCACATCATCGCCCGCGGCATCTATGAGCTGCCGGCTTCCGGCGTCGTGACACTGGATGCCACCGGCTCATCCAGCACCAACACCGGATCGGTGCGCATCCAGTCGACAGAGCTCTGGGGTTCGCTCGTTTCGTCGGCCGCGGGGAGCCTGGTGCTGAATCTGCAGACCATCGAGAACTGGCCGGTCAGCAGCTACAACTTCACGGGTAACGGTGCGAACGCCGTGGTGCCGGCCAGTTATGCGGTGAATACGGGCTCGCTCGCCGTGCCCGCCGGCACGGTAGCGGGTGCGCCGTTGTGGGTCGACGGTTTCTCCGCTCCTTTCGGCTCCGCACCGCCGGATTTCGATGCATTCGCCATCAACACCGAGTTATCCGTCCCAGCCAGCCTGCAAGTCGACTGGACCAGCGCCGGAACGACCGCGCCGTTCGCTACCCTGGCGGCCACCGGCTTGACGATCGACCGCAGCAACGCGAACTACAGCGCCGGCGTGATCCGCATCGGATCGGAGAGCATCGACCTCAATTCTCTGGCGGCGAGTCCGCAAATCGTTCCTGCGCCGTCGCCGCCGACCGGTACTCCGGGTGCAGCCGGGAGCGCAGGATTGGCCGCGGTGTTTCTACCCTTGTTTGCCATAGGCAATCTTTCTGCCGCGAACACTACCAGCATCACCGTGTACAACACCTTTGCGACTTTCGCGGCCCAACTGCCCGTGGCGCTGGTCGCGGCGACTCCGGCCCTGCATTTCGTGGCCACGGGGGTGTACAACCGGGGCAGCAATACCTTTACTGCTTCCAGTATCGACGTCGTGAACTAAACTAGCTCCCCATCATGGGGAAGGTCATAGTACGACTTGGATTGGCCTGGGCGCTCGGCGCGGGTTGCCTGTGGTTGCCCGGATCGTGGGCGGCCGCTGAACCACTGACTCGTCCTGAACCAGCGGCTCGTCCGCGGATCTGCCTGGTGTTGTCCGGCGGCGGTGCGCGCGGCATGGCGCACATCGGCGTACTCAAGGTCCTCGAGGATCTGAAAATTCCCATCGACTGCATCGCCGGCACCAGCATGGGCGCCATCGTCGGTGGACTGTATGCCAGCGGCATGACGGCGCATGAGATCGACGCCACCATGCGCTCGCTCGATTGGCAGGAGGCGTTTCGCGATGCGCCGCCGCGCCGCGATCTTGCCTTCAGGCGCAAACAAGACGACCGCAATTTTCTGGTCCGGCTGCCGCTCGGCCTCAAACACGGGCAAATCCTCCTGCCGAAGGGCTTCATTCAAGGGCAGAAGCTGCAGGAGACACTGCGCCAACTGACCCTGCCGTTCAGCAACAGCACGGACTTCGATTTGCTGCCCACCCCATTTCGCGCGGTGGCGACCGATTTGGAGAGCGGCAATGCCGTGCTGATGGACAAGGGCGATCTTGCGATTGCCATGCGCGCCAGCATGTCGACGCCGGGTGTGTTCGCGCCCGTCGAATTGAACGGCCGGTTGTTGGTCGACGGCGGTTTGGCGGAAAATCTACCCGTCAACGTGGCGCGCGCCATGCATGCGGATATTCTCATCGTATCCGACGTCAGCTTCCCATTGCAGCCGCGTGCCGCGCTCGATTCCGCGCTGTCGATTTCCAACCAGATGCTGGCGATTTTGGTGCGCAAGGACTCCGACCGCCAGCGGGCCAGCTTGAGCCCGCAGGATATTTTGATCGAGCCGAATCTGGGCCTGGCGGCCGCGACGGATTTTACCGCGCCGACCGCCGTCATCGCCCGCGGCGAGGCGGCCGCGCGGGAGGTTACGCCCGCGCTCTCGGCGTTCGGTGTCGGGGATTCCGCGTATCGGGATTACTTGGCGCGGCGCGCCGCGCGCGAGCCGGGGCTGCCGCCCATCAAGTTCGTGCGCGTCGACGAACAATCCAAACGCTATGAAAAAACCATCATGGCGGAGATGCAGCCGCTGGTGGGAAAACCGCTGGACCCCGATCAAGTGGGTAAGCACATTACGGACTTATACGGTCTGGGTAATTTCGAGACTCTCGACTACACCCTGGTCGACCAAGCCGCGGGGACCGGCGAGGAATCGGGCCTCGAAGTGCGGGCCCGACGCAAATCCTGGGGTCCCAATTACTTGCGCTTCGGTTTGAATCTGGAGGACGATTTCCAGGGCAACAGCCGCTACAACGCGGCGGCGCGCTTCGTTTTGACCGAAATCAATGAGCTGGGAGCGGAACTGCTGACGGATGTGCAAATCGGCAACGACGTCAAGGTCGCCAGCGAATTTTATCAGCCGCTCGACGCATCGCGCACTTGGTTCGTCGCGCCGAGCGCGCGCATCGAGGTTCGTGATCTGCCGATCTACACCAACAATCTCGAAGTGGCGGACTTTCGCGACCGCGAGGCGGAAGCCGATATCGACATTGGGCGCAATCTCGGCAACTGGGGCGAGATCCGCGCGGGGTACCACCGCACCAACGGTGAGACCCACGTGCGCTTCGGCGACCCGGACTTGGTCGAACAGCTATACAACACCGGCGAGTATTTCTTCAAGTTCAGTTACGACCGTCTCGACAATGTGCACTTCCCTCGCGACGGGCAAACATTCAGCCTGCAGTGGGATGCCAATCGCACCAATCTCGGCGCCGATGTCGCCTCCGATAAAGTAACGGCCGATTGGTTGATGGCGCGCTCGTACGGGCGCAACACCATTTTGCTGTGGACCTCGGCGGGGACCACCCTGGATGGCGACTTCAAGCCGACCGCCTTGCCGGAATTCTATTCCTTGGGCGGGTTTTTCAATTTGTCGGGTCTCGCGCCCTCATCGTTGATCGGTCCGAACTATGCGATTGCCCGCGCAATCTATTTTCGTAAAATCGGCAGCGGCGGCCAGGGATTTTTCGAATTTCCCGCCTATCTCGGCATGTCATTCGAAGTCGGCAACACGTACGAACACCGCGGCGACATCAATTTTGGGTCGGCGCGCAAGGACGCCTCGGTATTCGTGGCATTTGATACGTTTCTCGGGCCCGTTTACCTGGGATCGGGCTACGATCAAGCCGGGACTGCCGGGTTCTATTTGTTTCTGGGCCGCACTTTTTAGGCGATTACGCGCCGAATCTACGGGGTCGAGGCGACCCCGTTTATTTGCGCGAAGAAGCGCNNATTCGCGAGTATTCATGCTTGCGAGACATGTCCTCCAGGACGCGGTCGCGCTCCGCCGCGGTGAAAAACCAATGGGTCTTCTGCCAGTCGATGCCGAGCAGCTTCGCAAACGGATCTGAAGGCCGCAGGCGCACGCGAATGCCGTAAGGACGCGGCAGCACCGGCGAAGTGCGCACCAGATTCTGAACGTTTGCGATTCCCATGATGCTCGAAAGATAACGGAATCGTGAGTAGGCTGCCAGCTGATTGACGTTGGATGCGCATGTTAGACTCCGCCGCCTCGTTTGGCGGCAGCGCCTAGGGCTAAGTGAGGTAAACGATGGCATCGTCTTATACGGCCTCCGACATCGAGGTATTGAGCGGCTTGGACCCGGTTCGCCGGCGTCCGGGCATGTATACCGACACCACGCGGCCGAATCATCTGGCGCATGAAGTCGTCGACAATAGCGTCGACGAAGC
Organism: Gammaproteobacteria bacterium; assembly: GCA_003165495.1. Lineage (GTDB taxonomy): Bacteria > Pseudomonadota > Gammaproteobacteria > Steroidobacterales > Steroidobacteraceae > Bog-1198. The sequence continues at coordinate 5,888 of PMMB01000255.1, forward strand.
AATCACCGGTTATTGTGAAAACATCGATGTGACCGTGTACAAGGACGGTTCACTGCAAGTCGAGGACGACGGCCGCGGCATGCCGGTCGATATTCACCCCAAGGAAAAGATCAGCGGCGTCGAATTGATCCTGACGCGCTTGCACGCCGGCGGAAAATTCAACGACAAGACCTACCAGCATTCCGGCGGATTGCATGGCGTGGGCGTGTCGGTGGTCAATGCACTGTCGAAGCACCTGGAGTGCTGGGTGCGCCGCGGCGGTAAGGAATACAACCTAAGCTTCGTAGGCGGGCGCCTCAAATCCAAGCTCGAGGTCGTGGGCGACGTGCCGAAATCGAAAACCGGCACGACCATTCGGTTCTGGCCCGATCCGCAGTACTTCGACACCGATAAATTCGCGATTCCGAAGCTCAAACAGGTGCTGCGGGCGAAAGCGGTGCTATGTCCCAACTTACGCGTCGCGCTCACCAACGAATTCACCGGTGAACGCGATGAATGGTTCTATACCGGCGGCTTGCATCAGTACCTGGCCGAGGAGCTGGGCAAGGGCGAATGGCTGCCGGCCGAGACGTTCTACGGCAAGCGCGACATCGACGGTGGCTCCCTCGATTGGGCATTCGCCTGGGTGCTCGAGTCCGAGCACGGCATTACCGAGAGCTACGTCAATCTGATTCCCACGGTCGAGGGCGGCACGCATGTCAACGGCTTGCGGTCGGGAGCGGCTGACGCGGTGCGCGAGTTCTGCGAGTTTCGCAATCTCGTGCCGCGCGGCTTGAAGCTGGCGCCCGAGGATGTCTGGGACGGCGTGAGCTTCGTGCTGTCGATGAAAATGCGCGAACCGCAGTTCGCGGGACAAACCAAGGAGAAGCTCTCCTCACGAGAATCAGCCGGGATCGTGCAGGGCGTGATCAAGGACGCCTTTGCCCTGTGGCTCAATCAACATCCCGATCAGGGCGAGAAAATCGCCATGCTGGCGATAGCCAATGCGCAGCAGCGGTTCAAGGACAGCCAGAAAATCGCGCGTAAACGCATCGTTGCCGGCCCCGCACTGCCGGGCAAACTCGCCGACTGCGTCAGCCAGGATCCGGCGCGCGGCGAGCTATTTTTGGTGGAGGGCGATTCGGCCGGCGGATCGGCCAAGCAGGCGCGCGATCGCGTGACCCAGGCCATCATGCCGTTGCGCGGCAAGATCTTGAATACCTGGGAAGCGGACACCGGCGAGATCCTGCAATCTCAGGAGGTTCACAATATCAGCATCGCGATCGGCGTCGATCCCGCCGCCAACGATCTGTCGGGTTTGCGCTATCACAAGATCTGCATACTGGCGGATGCGGACAGCGACGGGCAGCACATCGCCACGCTGCTGTGCGCCTTGTTTCTGCGTCACTACCGGCCGCTCGTGACGGCTGGACATGTGTATGTTTGCATGCCGCCGCTGTTTCGGATCGACGCCGGCAAGGAGGTGGTCTATGCGCTCGATGAGGCGGAACGCGAGAAGGCGTTGAAGCGCATTGCCTCTGAAAATCCCCGCGCCAAGCCGGTCGTGACGCGCTTCAAGGGCCTGGGTGAAATGAGTCCGCTGCAATTGCGCGAAACCACCATGGCGCCGCAGACGCGCCGGCTGGTGCAGATGACCATCGACGCGCACGACAGTCCCGACCAAATGCTGGACATGCTGCTGGCGAAGAAGCGCGCCGGCGATCGGCGCGAATGGCTCGAGACCAAGGGCAATCTCGCGCGTATCTAGCGCTCCGAAAGACAATGCGACGATCATGAAAGACCAAGAACTTAATTTCGAAGGCATCGAGAAGGAACCGCTCAAGTCGTTCGCGGAGCGCGCCTACCTCGACTATTCCATGTACGTCATTCTGGATCGGGCGCTGCCGCACTTGGGCGACGGCCTGAAGCCCGTGCAGCGGCGCATCGTCTACGCGATGAGCGAGCTGGGCTTGGCTGCAGGCGCGAAGCACAAGAAGTCCGCACGCACGGTGGGCGATGTCATCGGTAAGTTCCATCCGCACGGCGATTCCGCCTGCTACGAGGCCATGGTGCACATGGCGCAGGATTTCGCCTACCGCTATCCCATCGTCGACGGGCAGGGTAATTGGGGTTCGACGGACGATCCAAAATCCTTCGCCGCCATGCGCTACACCGAATCGCGGTTGACGCGCTATGCCACCTTGCTGCTGCAGGAGTTGGGGTCCAGCACGGTGGAGTGGTCGCCGAATTTCGACGGGTCGATGGATGAGCCGTCGATGTTGCCCGCACGAATTCCGAATCTCTTGCTCAACGGGGGTTCGGGAATCGCGGTCGGCATGGCTACCGACATCCCGCCGCACAATTTGCGCGAAGTGGTCAAGGCCTGCGTGGCCTTGCTCGACGACCCCGACTTGAGCACGCGCAAGATCATGGCGCACATCAAGGGCCCGGATCTGCCGACCGGCGCGGAAATCATTTCGCCGCGCGATGATCTGGTGCAGATGTACGACACGGGGTCCGGCAGTTTCAAGGCCCGTGCGACTTATAAGATCGAGGACGGCGAGATCGTGATCGAGGCGCTGCCGTTCCAGGTATCCGGAGCCAAGGTACAAGAGCAGATCGCCGCGCAAATGCAGCAGAAAAAGCTGCCGATGGTCGAGGACTTCCGCGACGAGTCCGACCACGAGAATCCCACCCGGCTGGTAATCGTGCCGAAGTCCAATCGCGTGGATACCGTGGCGCTGATGGCGCACCTGTTCGCCACCACCGATCTCGAGCGCAATTACCGGGTGAATCTCAACGTCATCGCCCTGGACGGCCGGCCGCGAGTGATGCCCTTGAAGGAACTGCTGTTGGAATGGCTGCAGTTTCGCAAATCCACGGTCACCCGGCGGCTGAACCATCGGCTCGCAAAATTGAACGGCCGGCTACACATCCTCGACGGCTTGCTGATCGCGTATTTGAACCTCGATGAAGTGATTCGCATCGTGCGCACGGAAGATAACCCCAAGCCCGTGCTCATCAAGCGCTTCAAGCTGTCTGAGAGCCAAGCTGAAGCGATACTCGAGACCAAGCTGCGCCACCTGGCGCGCCTCGAAGAGATGAAAATCCGCGAGGAGCAAAAGGAACTAAGCGATGAGCGCGATGAAATCCAAGACATATTGAAGAGCAAGGCGAAGCTCACCCGGCTAGTTCGCGACGAACTGTTGAGCGACGCCGAGGAGTACGGCGACGAGCGGCGCACCCGCTTGGTGGAGCGCGAGGCCGCGCAGGCCATCTCTGAGACGGAGCTTCTCACCAGCGAGCCGGCCACCGTCGTGCTGTCTCGATTGGGGTGGGTGCGCGCCGCGAAAGGGCACGATATCGACGTCCGCTCCCTGAGCTACAAGAGCGGCGATGAGTTCCAGGCCGCTGCCCGCGGCCGCAACTTGCAGCAAGCCGTGTTCATCGATTCCACTGGCCGGGCCTATAGCCTGGATGCGCACCAGCTGCCGGCCGCGCGCGGTTACGGCGAGCCGCTGTCGGGCAGCGTCGATCCTCCGGACGGCGCCACCTTTGCCGCCGTGTTGATCGGCGAACCGGACGATGTCTGGCTGCTCGCGAGCGATGCGGGCTACGGATTTGCCGTGAAATTGCGCGAGCTGTACGCACGCAACAAGAAGGGCAAGTCGATCCTCAAGGTGCCCGAGAACGCGCGGGTCTTGCCAGCGCAGCCGATCGCGCAAAAGACGGCGCTCGCGATATTCGTCAACAACGACGGCGAAGTGCTGGCGCTGCCGGCGGCGCAAATCGAAGAGATGACCGCGGGTAAGGGACAAAATCTATTCGGCATTCCGGGCAAGAAATCCGCGGATCGGGACGAATACTTGGTGGCCATGGCGGTGGTGGGCCCAGGCGAGGTGTTGACGATTTACAGCGGCAATAGTGCGCCGATGAAGCTGAAGTTCGACGAGCT
>PMMB01000261.1 GCA_003165495.1 Gammaproteobacteria bacterium
GGCGGAGACGCTGACACGCCTGTGGCTGGGGTCGCGTCAGATCGCGGCCGTACAGGCGCATCGCAACGATATCCCTGAGCCGTTTCGCGGACAAATCGCGCTTGCCGATCAGCAAAAGGCCGCCGACTACACCACCGCCCGAGTGCGGCTGGGGCGATGGGCGACCGTCGTCGAGGCGGCGGTCAAACTCGTGCTGACCTTCGGCGGCGGCCTCGCGGCGGTCGACGCAGTCTGGCGCCATACGGGCTTTGACGAACCGTGGCGCGGCGTATTCGTGGTGGCCACCCTGTTATTGCTGCTGCAGCTGGTCGGTTTACCCTTCTCGTTGTGGAGAACATTCGGGATAGAAGCCCGTTTCGGGTTCAATCGGGTCTCGCCGCGGCTATATGCGGCGGATTTGGCCAAGCAGTGGCTGCTCGCCGCGTTACTCGGCGGCCCACTGTTGCTGGTCACGCTCACCCTCATGGAACATGCCGGGGCGTGGTGGTGGGTGTGGGTCTGGATGATCTGGTTGGGTTGGACCTTGGGACTGACCTGGGCCGCCCCTAAGTTCATCGCGCCGTTATTCAATCGATTCTCGCCGCTCGCCGATGAAGCGCTCAAGAAACGGGTCGAGACTCTGCTCGAACGCTGCGGTTTCGCCGCGCGCGGGGGCGTGTTCGTGATGGACGGATCGCTACGCTCGGCGCACGGTAACGCCTACTTCACCGGCATCGGGCGCAACAAGCGCATCGTGTTCTTCGACACCTTGTTGTCACGCATCGAGGCGGCGGAAATCGAAGCGGTGTTGGCGCATGAACTCGGCCATTTTCGGCTACATCATGTGCGTCAGCGGCTGGCGGCCTCCGTGTTGCTGACGTTCGCCGGGTTGGCGCTGCTCGCTTGGTTGGCGCGGCAGCCGGGTTTCTACAGCGCTCTTGGCGTGCCGGTGCCTTCCGCCGCGATGGCGTTGCTCCTGTTCGTCTTGATCGTGCCGGTCCTGACGTTCTTTGCGACGCCTGCGATCTCATGGTGGTCGCGCCGGCACGAGCGGCAGGCCGACGATTTTGCCGCCGAACACGCCGATGCCGGCAAGTTGGCCGCTGCCTTGGTCAAGCTATTTCGCGACAATGCGTCCACGCTCACTCCCGACCGCATCCATTCAGCGTTCTTCGATTCCCACCCGCCGGCCCTCGAGCGCATTGAGCGATTGAATGCGCTGGCATCGCCGTGACGCGCACTGGGGCACTCGCCGTTCGCTCCTGGTCACGAACGAGGTGAATCAACGCATCGCCGGCGAAGGTCGCGTTTTCTAGGTTGCTGCCGGCAGCGGGCGCCGGTCCTTAGGGCTTAGGCCGCCGCCCGTTGCGCGGGCGCGTCGTGCAGCGCCCGGGCAAGGACGTCGTCGATCTTCTCCGCCCAAACAAACTCGAGCTTCGTGCGCACGCTCTCGGGAATGTCCTCGAGGTCGCGACGATTGCGTGCCGGCAGGATCACGGTGCGAATGCCGGCACGCGCCGCGGCCACGCATTTTTCCTTGATGCCGCCAACCGGCATCACCACGCCGCGCAGGCTGATCTCTCCGGTCATGGCGACGTCGGCTCGGACGGTGCGCTGCGATAGGAGCGACGCCAATGAGGTGGCGATGGCGGCCCCAGCACTCGGCCCGTCTTTCGGAATGGCGCCGGCGGGGACATGAATGTGTAAATCGCTATTGTCCAAGGACGCAGGGTCTATCCTCAAACGATCCGCCTGCGACTTCACCCAGGTGACGGCTGCCTGGGCGCTCTCCTTCATCACGTCACCGAGCTGTCCCGTGAGGATGAGTTTGCCGCTGCCTCTCACGCGGCTGGACTCGATAAAGAGAATATCGCCGCCCGCCGGGGTCCAGGCGAGACCGGTGGCTACGCCTGGGATGCTGGTGTGCAGAGCCACGTCGCTTTCAAAACGCGCGGCACCCAAGATGCGCGGTACTTCGTTCGCGCCGATCGAGACGCTTTGCGCGCCGCCGGAGGCGATGGTGACAGCGGCGTTACGCAGCAGTGCAGCGATCTGGCGCTCCAGACTCCTCACGCCCGCTTCGCGGGTATAGTCGACGATGAGCCGGCGCAGGGCCTCTTCGGAGATCTCGACCTGATCGCTGTTAAGGCCATTCGCCGTTAACTGCCGCGGGAGCAGGTAGCGCGTGGCGATTTGCAGCTTTTCTTCTTCGCTGTAGCCGGTGAGTTCGATGATTTCCATGCGGTCGCGCAGCGGCGCCGGTATGGCATCCAGAACGTTTGCGGTTCCTATGAACAGCACCTTCGACAAATCGAACGGTACGGCGAGATAGTTGTCGCGGAACGAGTTGTTCTGTTCCGGATCCAGCACCTCGAGCAAAGCGGAAAACGGATCACCCTGATGGCTGGCCGAAAGTTTATCGACCTCGTCGAGCATGAGCACGGGATTACGCCGACCGGCCTTACGCACGGCTTGCGCGATGTTGCCCGGCAGCGAGCCGATGTACGTGCGCCGATGACCTCGAATTTCCGCCTCATCGTGCACGCCGCCCAGGCTCACGCGACCGAATTTGAGCCCCATCGCTTTGGCAATGCTCTGGCCGAGCGAAGTCTTGCCTACACCCGGTGGACCGACGAAGCAGAGGATGGGACTACGGCCCTCGGGATTCAGTTTTCGAACGGCGAGGAACTCCAATATTCGGCGCTTGACTTTGTCGAGCCCAAAGTGATCTTGGTCGAGTATGGAGCGAGCCTGTTCGATGTCGACGGTCTCGGGATCGACCTTCGACCAAGGCATGGCCAGCAGCCAGTCGAGGTAGGTTCGGGTCATGGAGTATTCGGCGGCCGAGTCCGGCATGCGCTCCAAACGCTTGAGCTCGCGCTGGGCCTGTTCAGCGGCTTCCGCCGGCATGCCGGCGTCCTTGACGGCTTGCTTCAGCTCTTCGAGCTCGTCTGAAGACGAGTCGGTTTCGCCCAGCTCCTTCTGGATTTGCCGGAGGCGCTCGCGCAGCACGGCTTCCTTTTGTCGTTCGTCGAAAGCCTCGCGCGTTCGTTCATCGATTTGGCGCGACACCTTCAGAACCTCGATGCGCCGCCCGAGGAGGGTCAGCACGCGGTCGAGCCGTGTCTTCAGATCGAAAGCAGCCAAGATCTCCTGTTTGTCCGCGGCCTTCAAATCCATGAAGCTCGCCACCATGTCGGCGAGCGCCGGAATCGACTCGATGCTGCGAATGGCGTTGACGAGTTCGCCCGGCGCCTGCGGCAGCAACTGCACGGCCTCCAGCGCTTTGTCGCGCAAATTGAGCCCGCGAGCTTCGATCTCGCTATCGAGCACCGTGGCCTCTTTATGCGTCTCTATTCGCGCCACCAGGAAGGGGTCGCGGCTGACGTAGTCCAATATGGTGAAGCGCTCTTCGCCTTGGGCTATCAAATGGTGAGTCCCGTCCGGCGCGGTGATGAAACGCACGATGGTGGCGGCAGTGCCGACCCGGTGAAGACCCTCGGGTCCCGGCGCGGCGGCGCCCGGTGCTTCGACGCTCGGGTCAGTCTGTAGCAATAGGCCCACGCGGCGTTGGGTGCGTACCGCTTCCTGAGCCGCCGCCAACGCCGGATTGCCGGCGATAGCGATCGGCAATACGACGCCCGGGAACAGTACCGCGTTGCTGACGGGCAAAATAATGAGTACGTCTTCGGCGTTCATGGCGCCTCCCTCGCGAGCCGCAGAAACAGGCAACCGCGATCGAGGCGGCGCTCAAGCAGCGCATAGTGCCCGGGCGGTAGATCGATACGTCTGCGCATCCGGCCATAGGGAATTTCCAAGCGCACGACGTTCATGTGGGCACTCAACGAAGGCGGCGGCACGGTGGTTTCGATCTGCAAACCCGTCGGCGTTATTTGCACGGCAACCTCTTCCGCGCGAGCGCCGGGCAATGCGACCACCACCTGGAGTTCGGAGCCATCCGCGAAGATGTCGGCCGGCGGTTCCCACACGGGCCGGGTCGAGGGTACGGCCAGCAGTTCGAAAAAATGCCGATGTTTGCGCTCAGCCTCATCGAGCAGCGCACAGGCTTCAGCCCACATCCAGGATTTTCTGCGGTTGGTATTCATGACCTAAATGAATGCGGCCACGAACGTCAAAGTTCAAGGGTGGGAAGATGCGACGCGATGCACAACGCGATCGCGTTCGTCTTAAGTTTAGTTCACCCGTGGCGGGGGTCTGTCCGTAACTCGCACCGTGTAGCCGCCGGACTTCTCGTCCGCCCGCAAAGTGAGTAGCCCGCGCTTCTCACCGTCGGCCAATAGATCGTTGAACGACCTGAATCCATAAGCGCGCTCGTTGAAACCCGGATGACGGCGCTTGATCGCTTGTTTGACCATCGAGCCCCAGATGGGTTCACTCCCACCGCGCTCCTCGGCCAACGCTTCTAATGTTTCGACGATCAGCTCGAGCGCATCGTTGAGGTCCGGACCTTTGTTATCGGCGGCCACCGTTTCGGCGGGCACGGTCTCGGCCGACACGGCAGGGGAGCGGCCGGCAGTCGCGGTACGGCGGCGCGCCTTGGAAGGCTCCTTGCGGACCAGGTCATCGTAGTAAATGAATTCGTCGCAGTTATTGATGAACAGATCCGAGGTCGAATTCTTGACGCCGACACCGATGACGGTTTTGGCGTTTTCGCGCAATTTGCTGACCAGCGGCGAGAAGTCCGAGTCGCCGCTCAAAATGACGAAGGTATCGACATGCCCCTTGGTGTAGCAGAGATCGAGCGCGTCGACGACCATGCGAATGTCCGCGGAGTTCTTGCCGGACTGGCGCACGTGCGGGATTTCGATGAGTTCGAACGCCGCTTCGTGCAAGCCGCGCTTGAAGTCCTTGTAGCGATCGAAATCGCAGTAGGCTTTTTTGACGACGATGTGACCCTTGAGTAGAAGGCGCTCGAGCACCTTCTCTATGTCAAAACTCGGGAATTTGGCGTCGCGCGCGCCTAAGGCGATGTTCTCCAGGTCGAGGAAAACGGCCATGGTGGCGTCGGACGTTCTGGTTGTCATTGGTTCCAAGTTTACTCCATTCCGCAAAAGCCAGGCGCGCCGCTTTTTGCTAGAACCAGTTGTAATTGAAGCTGACGCTGATGCGTTCAGCGTCGACTAGGTTCGGCACCACTTCATGCCGCAGCCAACTTTCAAAGAGCACCAATTGCCCAGCCGCGGCAGGAAATGTTCCCCACGGGCGGGTCTCACGCTTCGCGGTAGCTTTACGCGGCGGCGCAGCCATGAATCGATCCAGCCGCGGATCCTCGAATTTGATCCCGGGAGTCCCCGCTGGGACGTGTACGTAGTAGGTGCCGCTCAACGTCGAGAGCGGATGCAGATGCAGGCCATGCACCACGTGTTTAGGGTTGATGTTGATCCAGCAATCAGTCATGTTCAGTTCGCGCCCTTCAAGATCCCACTCCACCGCGTTGGCGAAGGCCTTGACATGCCGTCCAAGTTTGCTTTCCAAGGCTTTAAATGTCGGCGAAATGCGCTGTAACCAATGCACCGAACCGTAGGAGGTGTAGCCGCCCGGATAATTCTTGGCGGACCATCGCCGCCCGGCCGCATCGTCATGGCGAAGCTGCCGGCATTCCTTGAGAAGCTGGCGGTTGAACTCCTTCGCGCCGCGTTTCTGCAAGGCGTTCGAGTATACGAATGTCGGAAATAGTCTGTGCATTGTCATCGGGCAAGCCTAACGGGCATCGCCGCCCAAGGGAAATCACGATAAAATTCTCCATGAACTCCGTGCAGACCGCACCGACCCCACGTCCCGCCGCGGCCATTCCATGGCGCGTTGCGCCGCCGCTAATCAGCACGGCGCTAATCATGGTCGGTTCCGGCTTCTTGGGCTCACTGCTGCCGCTGCGATTTTCCGCGATGGGCATGTCGGAAGGGGTGATCGGGCTGATCGCTACCGCCGAAGCCCTCGGATTTCTGGCGGGGTGCCTCTACGCCCATAAGGTGATCGCGCCGGTGGGCCTCGAGCGCGCGTACGCGACCTTTGCCAGCTTGAAATCGGTCGCGATCCTCGGTCTTTACTTCGCGAACAGCGTCCCGACATTGGCGCTGCTGCGGTTCCTGATCGGCATCAATGCCGCGGGACTTGCCATCATCGTGGAGAGTTGGCTGAATGCATTGGTGCCGAACGAGCAGCGTGGGCGCGTTCTCACGATCTACGTGCTCGTGTACGGTCTGTTCTTCGGTGTGGGCCAGTTATTCAGCCAATCCCTCAACGTCAGAGGTCCGGAGCTATTGTTGATCGCCGGCATCTCGACGACGCTCGCACTCGTGCCCATGGTCGCAATCGACGTGCGTGCGCCGGTCCTGCCGAGCCGCGTGAAGTTGGAAATCTTCAAGGCGCTGCGCACCTCGCCCGTAAGCGTCACGGCCTGCCTGCTGAACGGGCTCATTTTGACCGCCTTCACGACCGTGGGGCCTCTGTTGGGCGTGCGCATCGGCTTCGATCAACAGCACATCGTCCTGTTGATGGCCTGTGTCTCGCTGGGCGGACTTTTCCTGCAATGGCCGATCGGTTACTTCTCGGACAAAATCGACCGTCTGCATGCGCTGATCGGCCTTGGGCTCGGCATCCTCGCCGTGGCCGCCACGCTCGTGTGGGCCGACCATCTCATGCCGTTCGCGCTGCTTGCTCTGCTGTTCGGCGTCTTCGGCGGTCTCGCGGAGAGTCTCTACGCGGTAGGAGTCGCGCACGCAAATGACCGTGCCGTCGCGACCGATTACGTGGCGCTGTCATCGACCTTGCTGTTCGTCTGGGCCTTGGGTTCCGCCGTCGGCCCCACCGCCGGGACTTACGCCATCCAGCTCATTGCGCCGCGCGCGTTTTTCGTTTACGTGATGATGCTGACGCTGGCCTTCACGCTGTTCGCCATCTGGCGGCTGTCGCGTCGCAAGGTCGATCGCATCGTGGAGTCGCGCGAGGACTTTCTCGCCTACCCGCAGACTTCGCCGGAAATCTACGCTTGGCTGCCCTATCACCGGGACACAACCGGGGAGTCGGAGCGGACCCAACCCGCGGTCGACGCGCCGCCGAACGACTGATTCGTAGAATTGGCTATGGCGCCGCCGCGGACCCCGCGGGTGCTCGAGAGTCGCTCGCGCCGTAGAATACTCCCGGGCGCGGGAATCCCAATGCCTTGGCTTGCGTTACATCCGCGGGCGCGATACCGATCGCTTCGGCCGCATTGCCGGCTCCCCAGGGTTCCAGGGGCACCACGTGATAACCCATTTGGGTCAGGGACTTGACCGTGTCGGCGGAGAGCGCAAACGGTTCACCCGCCAGCGTGTCCGGCAACCATTGATGATGTATTCGCGGCGCATCAACGGCTTCCTGTAGTGTCATCCCGTGGTCGATGACATTGACGATGATTTCCAGCACCGTCGTCATGATGCGCGACCCGCCCGGGGTGCCGACTACCAGCACCGGTTTGCCGTCTTTGAGCACGATCGTGGGAGTCATGGAACTCAAAGGTCGCTTGCCCGGTGCAATTGCGTTCGCCTTGCCCTGCACCAGACCAAACAGATTCGCCGCACCGGGCTTCGCGGTGAAGTCGTCCATTTCGTCGTTCAAAAAGAAGCCGGTGTTGCCGGCGATGACCTTGGCGCCAAAGTCATCGTTAATGGTGTAGGTGACCGATACCGCGTTTCCTAGGGCGTCGACCACGGAGTAATGCGTGGTGGTGGCCTTTTCATCGGCCGCCGCGTCCTCACCGAACGTTGTAGACGGCGTCGAACGATGCGGCTTAATGCGCGCTCTGATCGCCTCGGCATGGCGCATCGACAATAGGCGTGCTATCGGATTGTCGACGAACGCAGGGTCGCCTAGGTAGGTGTTGCGATCACGATAGGCGTAACGCATGGCCTCGGTCATCAGATGCACCGAGTCACTGGAGTGAAAGCCGAGTGCCTTGAGAGGATAGGCTTCCAGTACTTGCAATATCTCGCAAACGACGATTCCACCTGAGCTCGGCGGAGGCGCCGACAGAATGGTGTAGCCGCGATAACGGCAGGAAATCGGCGCGGATTCAGTTACCGCATACGCCGCAAAATCTTGGCTTGTCAACAGGCCGCCGTTGGCATGGGCGGACGCGACCACGGCGTCAGCGATCGGGCCTTTATAAAAAGCCTGAGCGCCGCCTTCGCTGATGGAACGCAATGTCGCCGCCAGATTCGTTTGCAGCAAGCGTTCGCCGGGTTTGAATGGCGCTCCCTGATGGAGGAAAACCGCTGCGACGTTCGACTGCTCGCGGAATTCGGCGGTGCCGACATCGAGTTCGTCGACGTCACCGCGCGTCAAAATGAATCCGTCTTGTGCGAGCCGAATCGACGCCGCCATCAGGATTGATCGCGGCAAGGTGCCATATTCTCGACGCGCGGTTTCGAGCCCCAACACGGTTCCGGGAACGCCGGCCGCGAGATAGCCGTTCAGGCTTTTATCGCTGACGGGGTTGCCCTGCGCGTCGAGAAACATGTCGGCGCGTGCTGCGAGCGGCGCCTTCTCGCGAAAATTGATGAAGGTATTTCTGCCGTCGGCCAGGTGAATCGTCATGAAGCCGCCACCGCCGAGATTACCGCAGCACGGATGCGTCACCGCGAGCGCGTACCCGACCGCAACCGCCGCGTCCACGGCATTTCCGCCCTGGCGCAGAATGGCGGCACCCACATCGGAGGCCAGGTGTTGTGCCGTCACGACCATGCCGTCGGCCGATTCCAATGCAGCCGGAGCGGCGGCGCGCGCAGGCGCGAGAGCACTCGATAGCGCCGCCACGGTCAGTGCGATTGACGAAATCGTTGCGATGCGAGCGGACACTATAAGCGATTAGGCCCTAACGCGCGGTGCGGGCATGAGCCCCAGCACGCGTTCTGCGCCTAGGCCGAGCGCGAGCAGAGCACGGTCGGCTCCGGCGGGTGCATCGAACTCGATCGCCACCGGAAGACCGCCGTGGGTGAGTCCGACCGGCAGCACCAGGCCCGGTAGGCCCGCGGTGCTGCCGGGTGCGATGTTGCGCGCGACGGCCGTCTCGAAGGGCAGGAGACGACCGCCAACATCGACGGTGGTCTCCTCGCCGATTCGCGGTGCGGGAACGAGCGTCGTTGGGAATACCATGGCTGCCACGCCTGTTCGGACAAAGTAATCCTGAAAGAGCCGACGCAGTGCCGGCAAGTATTGATCGCGCGCTGCTGCATATACAGGTTCGGTGACGAAATTAATTCCGCCCGGTAGAACGTCGCTGCGAAACACTCGCTGTATGTCGGGGCTGGCTTGTGCGACCAGAGTCTCGAAGTCCACGCCGGCGCCGTACTCCTTCAGGTAGCGAGCGAGCGCGACGCGAACATCGTGGTTCTGGACGGGATCCGTGGTGAGGTCGATGAGCGAAGCAAGTCCCGGCAACTGCGTCTCGACGATCTGCGCGCCGGCCTCCTTGAGCCGTGCGAGCGCGAGTTCCGTCAGGCGCTCGACCTCCGGGTCAAGATCGGTGAACCAATACTCGCGGACGACGCCGAGACGCACGCCATCGAGCGGCGTGGCTTCGAGCTTTTGCCAATCATTGGCCACTACCGAATCGAACAACGCGAGATCCGCGACGCTGCGCGCATGCGGTCCGACCTGATCGAAGAGCGGCGAGATCGGCACGCACCCACGAGTGGAGTAGCGTCCGGTGGTCGGCCGAAAACCGGCAATGCCGCAAAAGGCCGCGGGGACGCGGATGGATCCTTCAGTGTCTTCGGCAATGCCGAGCGGAGCGAGATGAGTGGCGATCGCAGCCGCGGTTCCGCCGCTGCTGCCGCCGGGAATGCGCGACAGATCGTAGGGATTGCGCACCGCGCCGAACGCCAGATTGTTGCTGGTCCAGCCATAGGATAGCTCGTGCAGATTCGTTTTGCCGAGCACGAGGGCTCCCGCTGCGCGCAGCGCGGCGACCACCGGCGCGTCTTCTCTGGGATGAAAATGACGCAGCGCCGGCGTGCCGCCGGTAGTCGGGTAGTCCCGAGTATTGACGCTATCCTTCACCGGTATGGGAAGACCGAACAGAGGTCCCGGTTTCGCGCCGGCGAGGCGTTCGTGGTCGCGGGCCCGGGCAGCCTCGAGCACTCGTGCCGGCTCCAAAGTAATGAAGGCGTTGAGGGCGTGCGCAGATCGACACCTCGCGAGCAGCGCCCGTGCATACCGCTCCGACGTGAGCGCTCCCTGCGACATGTGGGCGACCGCCTCCACCGCGCTGAGGTCGCAGAGATCGGCGGCGCCGGCCGCGGGAGACTTGGCGCCGGCCGCCGACATCGCCACGCTCGCCGTCGTGCCCAGTACGAATGTACGGCGCGAGAGATCAGGGGGTTCGGACACGATCACGCCTCAACGCTTGACACATACAATGCACCGCACCGCCGCCATTGCCGATCATCGACACATCGGGGTCGTAAACCGTGAGACCTTCCGCGCGGCAGGCGGCGACGAGATTTTTGCTCGACGCAGGCACCAGCACGCGCTCCTTCCCCAGAGCCACCACGTTGCTGCCCATTTGCATGGCATCGCCGTAGGGAATGGGTATGGCGCGGATCCCCTTCGAGCGCAGCCATTCGACGAGTTCAGGCTCGACCGCTTCCACGCACACGACCGCCAGGCCTTCGGCGATCATGCCCATCTGCACGTCCAAGTGCAGGAAATGTGAATCGAACGCATAGGTATATAGCTCCCAACCCTCTGCCTCGAACCAGCTTTGCAATTGCCGTACGGCGGGCTCGATGGAACGCTCGCCCGAGAAACCGCAAGCGGCGACACCCGGCTGCAACACCATGAAGTCGCCGCCTTCGACGTTGCCCGCGGTGATCAAATCGTAAATCGGGATACCGGCGTCGAGATAGAATTGCAGGCACGCAGCATACTCACCGCGCCGATACGGCTTTTGCAACTGCATGATCACTGCGCCCCAGGGAGTCATGACGCTGCTGTCGCGCGCGAAGATTTGATAGGGCAGCGTCGGTTCTGCGCTAAGAAAGTGCACCTCGACGCCCGCTTGCCGGTAGACATCGACCATCTCGTCGTATTGCCGCCGCGCTATCGCGAAATCGAACTGCAAACCGACCCGTTCGGCGCGCTGACACACCGCGTTGCCCGGTTGCCAAGTGAAATGATCGATGGGTCCGATCAGCACATTGCGCAAGGTGCCGTATTCGCTGTCGACGCCCCATGCGTCGAGCGGGCGCGTGCCGCCCCCCTCGATTCTCGTGCGCAATTGCATCGTGAGATCTCCCCTCATGGCCCCGCGCCCAAGGCGCGCCCCAACATCATACCAATCTAAGCGATGCCGGCGGCGTGATTCACGGCCCCGTCGCTTCGCTGCTTGCGATCGGAGGGAGGAGGTCGACTGAATCGGCGTGCCAACGCGGGGAGCACCAATAAATTGAGAATGGTCGATGACACCAACCCGCCCAGCACGGTCACGGCCATCGGTCCCTCGATCTCCTGTCCCGGATGCCTCAGGCTGAATGCCAAGGGCGCAAGACCGAGGGCCGTTACCGCGGCGGTCATGAGAATCGGAATCAATCGCTCATTGGCGCCGCGCAGCACCGTCTGCATGTCCCACGAAGCGCCTTCGATCTCGACGATGTGCTCGTAGTGCGCCAGCTGCAATATCGCATTCCGGGCGCTGATTCCGAATACCGTAACCAGCCCCACGAGCGTCCCCAGGGAGATTCCGATGCCGGTCGCCGCGATCGCAAGCACGCCGCCAATCAGGCTGAACGGAAGATTGATCATCACCAGCCAGCTGTTGGCACGCCATCGAAACGCGACGAACAGCACCATGAGTATCAATGCCAGCGCGAGACCGGAATAAAGCGCTAGCTCGTTACGCGTGCGATTCTCCGCGTCGGCCGCACCGGTGAACTCGATGAAGAAGCCGGCGGGCAGGGGCACGGCGGCCGCGATTCGTTGCTTGGCGTCAAGAACGGCCGCCTGCAGTCCCCGGCCGCTGACATTGAAATTCACGGTGACGCGGCGTTGGCCGCCGTCGTGTTCGATGTTGTAGCGATCCGCCGTGGGCGACAGGTGCGCCAGATGCGATAGCGGTACCTCGCCGAGGGGTCCCGCAATCATGAGCTTGCTCAACTGCTCCGGCCGGTGTCGCAGCGTATCCGGTACCAGCAAGACGGTGTCGACGGTGCGCGTACCGTTGAAAGCCTGTCCGACGGTCTCCCCCGCGAAAGCCGTTTGAATCGACTCGAGCACGTCTTTCGTCCGCAGCCCCATGGCTGCCAGCGCCCGCGGCTCGAGTTCGATTGCAATGGTGGGCGTACCGCTTTGGCGTTTGAACTGCAGATCCACGAGGCCGGGTTCCTTGCCAAGCGCAGTCACGATCTGATTTCCGATGCTGTCCAGCGTATCCAAATCTTCGCCGAACACCTTGATGGCAACTTGCGCCGTGCCGCCGGTCAGGCTTTCGCTGATGCGGTCACCCAAAAAGGTCACGACCTCGCTCTGGATGCCGGGGTACTTGCTCAGTATCGACCGCAAGGCGTCCTGGGCCTGGGTTTCGTCCACCGAGGCGTCCGCTTTGAGTTCGACGTGAAATTCGCTTTGGTGCGGTCCCCAGGTATCCTCGCCCAACTCCGCGCGGCCTATTTGTTGCTCGATGGTTGCCACATAGGGCAGTCGCAGCACGTCAGCCGAAATTCGCTTGCCTAACCTAAGCATTTCCTGCAGTGACGTGCCGGGTATGGAACTCACGACCTGCATCACGAAGTGACCTTCGCGAAATTCAGGCATGAAGGTTCCGCCGAGAAACGGCACGGCCGCGACGGCGGCCACGCAGCACGCGAGCACCACAAAACCAACGAGCTTGAGATGTTTCTCGACCCACAGCACTGCCTTGACTTGGCGCGCTTTGAGCCACGTCAGCCAGCGGTATTCAGTGCGCGAATCGCTGTCTCGCAGCAAAAGTGCGCACATGGCCGGGGTGGCCGTCATCGCCACGAGCAACGAAGCCGTCACCGCGAGAATGAAGGCAAGTGCCAAGGGCCCCACGAAATGCCCCTGAACACTGGATGTAAACAGCTCCGGCAGGAAGACTGCGATCACGACCAGGGTTGCATAGATGACCGGTCCCCGCACTTCGAGAGATGCTTCTCGAATGACGTCCAGTCGCGGCAGCGGGCTCGACGACAATGCATTCGCGCGCATGCGCCGCAGGATGTTCTCGATCCCGACGATCGCATCATCGACCAATACGCCGAGCGCGACGGCGAAGCCTCCCAAGGTCATCGTGTTCAGCGTGTGCCCCGTGCGGTTAAGCACGAGCACGGCCGCCAGCAGAGACAGCGGAATGGCCGTGAATGCGATCAGTGCCGCGCGTATATCGCGCAGAAATAGGTACAACACCACAAGGATCAGCACCGCGGCAATCGTCAAGGAGTGCTCGAGATCTCCCAGGGCGCGTTCGATGAAATTCGCCGGGCGGTGCAGGGCGGGATACACGGTGATGCCCTGCGCCTTCAAGGCGGGCGCGAGGTTCGCCAGGGCTTGTTCGACTGCCAAGGTGGCCGACAAGGTATTTGCGCCGTACTGACTCGCGAGCGACAGCAAGACGCCGGGTTTGCCCATGATCAAAGAGTCGCCCGAGCGCAACGCCGGAGCCTCTTTGACGTCCGCCACATCGCGCACCAGGACCGGCACGGCATTGCGCACGGCGATGACTGCTTGTCCGATCGCGGCCAGATCCGGTTTCGGAGTGGGCGATCTCAGCAATACACGTTGCGCGGCGAGATCGATGAACCCCGCGCCATTCAACGCCAGAGCGCCGCGTGCAGCATCGGCCACCTCGAGCAGCGTCACGTGATAACTCGACAGTTTATTGGGGTCGGGCTGGATCTGAATTTGCCGAACGTCGCCGCCGAACACAATGACATGCGCGACGCCGGGCACGGCGAGCAATCGCGGCTTGATGACCCAGTCGGCGGCATCACGCAATGCGTAGCCATCCACCTTGTCCGACAGCAGTCCGATCTTGAGCAGATCCATCGTGCTCGACACCAGCGGCGAGAGTTTCGGCGTCCCCACTCCGGTGGGCAGCGTGCTGCCGATCTCGGACAATCGTTCGGCAACTCCCTGACGCGCAATGTGAACGTCCACGTTGTCGGTGAACGTGACGTTTACTACGGACAAACCGGGTATCGATTCGGAACGCATCGTGGCCAAACCCGCCGCGCCGTTGACGGCGCTCTCGATGCGTTTGGTGACCAGTTCTTCTACTTGTTCCGGTGCGAATCCAGGCGCCTCGGTTTGGATATCGACTTGCGAGGGAACGAATTCCGGGAACACGTCCAGCGGCGAACGCATAACGCCCCAGCAACCGAGCAACAGCGCCAATACCGACAACGCGGTTACGATGCCGTAATGACGTACACACAGGGAAACCAGCCCCCGCATGACTTACTCCGCTTCCGAGCCGGGATTGGTTTGGCGGGCCAGAAGCAAGCCCTGGCCCAAGGTTACGATCAAATCCCCGGGCTTGATCGCATCTTTGACGAAATACCCGTCGGCCATCGGTCGGCCGATATCGAGCGGTGCGCGTGAGAAGACCCCAGGTTGCCGCTCGACGAAGCACCAGTACTTGCCGTCGGTGACGACGACGGCGGAGGGCGGGACGAGTATGCCGGATTCGACCTGCTCGGAACTGTCGCCGGTCGCCCAGATCAGGAGCCGCTCGCCTTCGCCCACATCCGTGTGTTGAAGCAGCGCGAAGAAACTGCGTCCCGGTATGCCCGAATCGGCCGGAGCATCCCAGACGACTCGCGCCGTCCATCTTTCGCCGGCGGTTGCCGCATCGAGGCGCGAGATGCGCAAGGTCTTCGGAGCGGCATCCTTCAATACGCCGAGAGGAAATGTGACGCGCAACAGTTTGGTGCGGCCCTCGGCGAGTTCGGCGAGCATCTTGTTGTCGTCATGCCCGGCCCACGGAGGCCGCTGACCCAAAATCGCCGATGACTTGGCCTCGGCGAGCCGAAGTGCCGCAGTATCCACCCCCGCCTGACGTGCCGCACTCTCGCGCGCTTCGATGCTCTCCGCGCCGGCGGTGCCGGCGAGGCGCGCAATGCGCGCCAGCACGGCCCGACTTTGACGCACGCCCGCCCGCGCCGTGGCCACGTCGGCGACCGCCTGGGCAATCGCGTCGTGACTCATCACCACGCCGAATCCCTGCTTTGCGGGGATGAACTGGACGGACGCCGCCGCGGTGGTGGCGATGCCTAGTTTCGCGACTTCTTCCGGCGTCAGCTTGACATCTCCCGAGCCCGCTTCGTCTTTTTTTTCGGGCGCGGCCAACGCCGAGGCGGCTGCGGAGTCCGCCGCGGGCGGTTGCTTACTGCAGGCGCCCAGAAGCGTCAGGCTCAACATGAGCGAAAGGGATAATTGCCGCAGGGCGAGATGTTGCATGGGTATCACAA
>PMMB01000150.1 GCA_003165495.1 Gammaproteobacteria bacterium
CAGCAGATGCAGGAGACCATGAAGAAGGCGCAGGCCGAGCTCGCGCAACTCGAGGTCACGGGCGAGTCCGGTGCGGGCATGGTCAAGGTGACGTTGAACGGGCATCACGAAGCGAAGAAGGTGACGATCGAGCCGAAACTGCTCGGCGAAGACAAAGACATGCTCGANNCTCAATCTTCCGCCGGGCATGAAGTTGCCGTTTTGAAGTACACCCCCACACTCGCGCGCTTGATCGATTCCTTGCGTTGTCTTCCCGGCGTCGGTCCGAAATCTGCGCAGCGAATGGCGTTTTATTTGCTGGAGCGCGATCGCGATGGCGGCAAGGTCCTCGCCCAAGCGTTGGCGGAAGCGCTTGACAACGTCGGGCATTGCAAACGCTGCCGCATGTTGACCGAGAGCGAATATTGTGCGATTTGCGCCTCTACCCAGCGAGACGCGGCGCAGCTCTGTGTGGTCGAGTCCCCCGCCGACGTGGTGGCCATCGAACAATCGGGGGGATTTCGCGGCCGCTACTTCGTGCTCATGGGGCATTTGTCGCCGCTCGACGGAGTGGGGCCGGCCGAACTCGGATTGGATGACTTCGAGCGCCTGCTGGGTGACGGCGAAGTTCGCGAAGTGATTCTCGCCACCAACCCGACGGCGGAAGGAGAGGCGACGGCGCATTACTTGGGCGAACTTACGCTGCGCTTAGGGCTGAAGGCATCGCGAATCGCTCATGGCGTGCCCGTCGGCGGCGAATTGGAATACGTTGACGGTGGCACGTTGGCGCACGCCCTGGCTGGACGCACCAACGTCTCCTAAGACCCCAGCTTCTCATAGAGGCGAAACAGTCGCCGATAACTCTCGTAGCGGCGGGTGGCAATCTGCTGAGCCACGACGGCGGTGCGCACGGCGCAACCGGGTTCCTCCATATGCCGGCAATCGTTGAAGCGGCAATTGACGCTGAGTTGGTGGATCTCAATGAAACCACGCTCGGCCGCACGTACGAGGCTTGCCGGCGGCGCGAAATCGCGAACGCCCGGCGCATCGATAATCGCCGAAGCCGCCCCGAGCGGGTACCAGCGCGCCGTGGTGGTGGTATGCCGCCCCTCCGCGTCACGGGTCAACTCGGCGGTTTGCGCCACGGCCTCAGGGACCAGTGCGTTCACCAGGGAGGATTTGCCGACGCCTGATTGGCCGACGAGAAGCGTCACGCTGCCCGCGAGGGTGAGCTTCAGGTCGGCTATACCCGCTCCCGATTGAGAGGCGACTTCGACGCAATTCAACTGCAAGTCGCGATACGTTTTGAGTTCCGGCTGGATGGTTTCCGTTCCCAAATCCAGCTTATTGACGATAAGTAATCCGTCCAAGTCCTTCAATGCTGCGCCCGCCCAGTACCGATCGACCAGAAACCAATCCGGCGCGGGTTCCGCGGCCACCACGATGGCGAGCCGGTCGATGTTGGCGGCGACGGGTTCGGCTCGCCCGCGCGCATCGATGCGTTCAATGAGGTTGCGGCGCGGCTCGACGGACTGGACGGACGGCCCATCCGCGGAAGGCGGATACCCCCACGTAATGCGATCGCCGCAGACGATGCGCTGCTTGCGCCCTGACAGCGCGCAGTGCAGCGTCTTCCCGTCCGCTTGCACCAAGACGCCTCGGCCGTAACTGGCGAGCACCGTGCCTGTGCCGCTGATGCCGCTGTTCGACTCCTTTTGCTCTGCTACCATGCCGCTTTCAATTGCGTAAATCTCATGAAATCTCCCGAAAATCTCATCTGGATCGATTTGGAAATGACCGGCCTCAAACCGGAATCCGATCTCATCATCGAGATCGCGACAATCGTAACCGACAAACACCTCGGCGTGCTCGCCGAAGGTCCGGTCTTCGCGGTGCATCAGAGCGAGGCCGTGCTTAGCGCAATGGACGATTGGAATCGCAACCAGCACGGCCGTTCAGGACTCTGCACACGCGTATTAGCGAGCGCCATCGNNGTGTGCCAGGATCGGCGCTTTCTGGCGCGCCACATGCCGGCGCTCGAGAGATTTTTTCACTACCGCAATCTCGACGTGAGCACCCTCAAGGAGCTGGCGCTGCGCTGGGCGCCGCAGGTGGCTGAGGGCTTCCACAAGACATCGAGTCATCTGGCGTTGGACGACGTGCGCGAGTCGATCCGCGAGTTGCAATACTATCGCGAGCGCTTGTTGCGGCCGTTCTAGTTCCGAGCCGTCATGCGGGCGTACCGACGCGCGGCGTGTCGACGTGCGGCGTATCGCCCGCCAGGAACATCCAGGTTTCGACCACTGTATCCGGATTCAAGGACAGGCTGTCGATGCCTTGTTCGACCAGCCATCGCGCCAGGTCCGGATGATCGGAAGGGCCTTGCCCGCAGATTCCGACGTACTTCCCTTGGCGCTTGCAGGCCTTGATCGCCATGGCCATCAGCGCTTTGACCGCGTCATCTCGCTCGTCGAACGATTTGGCCAGCACGCTGGAGTCTCGGTCCAGGCCGAGCGCGAGCTGCGTCATGTCGTTCGATCCGATCGACATGCCGTCGAAGAATTCGAGATATTGCTCGGCAAGAAGGGCATTCGTGGGTAGTTCACACATCATGATGTGTTTCAGGCCGTTCTCGCCGCGCTTCAGGCCGTTCTCGGCGAGCAGCTGGGTCACGGCTTTCGCCTCGCTCAACGTGCGTACGAACGGCACCATGACTTGCACGTTGGTCAGCCCCATCTCGTCGCGTACGCGTTTCAAGGCGCGGCATTCGAGTTCGAAGCAGGGTCTAAACACTTTGTCGATGTAGCGCGACGCACCGCGAAAACCCAGCATGGGATTTTCTTCGTGCGGCTCGTAGTTCTTGCCGCCGATCAAGTTCGCGTATTCGTTGGATTTGAAATCCGACAGGCGCAC
>PMMB01000337.1 GCA_003165495.1 Gammaproteobacteria bacterium
TCAAGGCGCCGGATCCAGTGATCCGTGAACGGAGCCTTCTCCCGCAAGATCCGAATCGGCGTCGGATCGGTTGCCATCTCGCCAAGTTGACCGAACCAGGCGAAATCAGCCAGCGACGGCCGGCTGCCGAAGAGATAGCTCGTCATTCCGACATGCGGCTCGAACGCCGCTAATATCCGGTGATAGCTCTCCTCCAGCAGAGGCTTGTTTTCAGCGGTCGCCCCGAGAATGGGCATCCGCGAGATTTGCCGGCGGCGAAACTCGTCGATCTCTTCCGGACTCCCCGTTGCGGCTTCGGAGGTCGACCACTCTTCGCCGGCCCATCGCGAGACGTAGAGCTGGTCCTCGGGATCCCACCATCGATAGAGGAACAGAGGCTTTACTGCCCATTCGTCGGCGAGGTCTTCCAGGAGATCGCAGATGAAGGCGACCGCCGTGTCCTGCGGTATGACGGATCGCTCCGAATGCCGGCCCTCGAGATCGTAGGCGAGCATGCTGGTTTCACCGCGAAATGCGCCGTCAGGGTATTGCAGAACCGGAATCAGGTTGGGACGCAGATGATCGGTCTGCTTCCGAAGCGCCTTGGTCATTATGATCCAATCGAAGGGTATCCTTCGATACCGCATCAGGGCGCGGAGCTTGATGGCGTAGGGAGAGGCTGTCGACCCAATGAGCTTGTAGCGCGTTTCCATTTTATTTGCCTTCTCATCGAGATTTGCTGACTGGGACGCCGTCGAACGCTCGAGAATATAGTGATAGAAAATCGCCGACAGATGGTCGATACCCTCTGGCGCGGCAATCGCAGGATGATGCGCGACCTCAAACTGTTCGTTGGTATGGTGGTGATCTTGAGTCCCTATGAGCCGCCGCTAGCAAACGGTTAGAGGTGGAGAAGCTGACCGACGGCTTCGCGCCAGAGGCGGTCGTTCCCCGCAGATCGGCCTTTAACTCTCAAGGGGAACGCCTCGCGTCGTTGCTCAGATCAATGCGCGCAGGCGAGGCGAGTGATCGCGCACTCCCAAGACCTGCGTCAGCTTAGGCATCGGAACAATAGGCAGCAAAGCTGGTCCAAATCGACCCGTTGGCTTTACTACTCATTAACGGCAATGGAAAGCATCGTGACAGCTTAAGTAGTCACGCAATTGACAGCGGCTAGGGTGACGTACAACAGCGGCTTAAGCCGGAGCATGAGCGACATCCAAACACAGAGAGAAGTTCTGCGTCATACCGCCAAGCGCATGGCAATAGCGGTAAGCCTCACCGCTGTGATGACGCTGGCAACCGTAACACTGCAGTTGGGAACAGACCTGGACGCAGTGGTCCGGGTTGGACATGTGCTGACCTTGAGCCTGTGCGCGGCGATCGCAATCTCGGCCTTCCTTTCTGGCGCACTTAGCTATCGATCCGCGCTGCTCATGAAGGAACTGACGCTAACAAGGGCCGAGCTCTTTCGGATATCGAGAACGGACAAATTGACGGGATTGCTCAACAGGCGCGGATTCGACGAAGCGGCTGCGGTGGCGTTGCAAAGCGCTCACGCTGCAAAGCGACCGGTGGCAGCTATGATGTGTGACATCGATCATTTCAAAGCAATCAACGATCATTATGGGCACGAGTTTGGTGACCGCGTACTCGTCAATATCGGTGAGGTGCTGCAGGCGTTTGCTGCCGACAATGAACTGCTGGTCGCACGCTACGGTGGTGAGGAATTTGCGGTTCTCGCAGTGGGAAGCACGGAACAACAAGCAGCGATATTGGGCGAAGCGCTCCGGCAAGGTTGTTGTGCTCGGGATGTCGTCGACGAAGACAACTCAGCCCGCGTAACGATCAGCATCGGCCTCGCTGCGCCGGGCGGGGTTGCGCGATTATCTCAGCTCATGCGTGTCGCAGACGAAGCCCTATACATGGCTAAGCGGCAAGGCCGCAATTGTGTCGCGCGTGCAATTGCCGTCTCAGACTCTCTGGCTGCATAATAACCACGAAATCGTGTTGCAAAATCTAGGGTCCGACACCTATCCCCTTACAACTCCTGAGGGCCAAAACGTAGCGGCGTCCGTCCGCTTTGCGCCGATATTGTTGCAAAAGTCGAAAATCGAACAACGCTAAAAATCTCGCGAAAGCTGATCTTTGGACTTCTCTGCTGCTGCGTCGCTTTTCAACGCCACTACGGGGAGTTCGTGATCGATTTTGGATGAAACGATATGGTCCCTCACGTCGCCTTGCGTAAAACGCGTCAGCGGCCCTAAGAATTTTCGTTCGCCACCCCAAAAAGACTTTTGCAACAATATCCGCCATGGGCTGCCGTTGCCGGCAAACGGATATACACGCGCGTCTTCAAGCGATAGCGTCATCAGCCGCGATTCCAGATCGGCCGGATCGGCGTCCGCGTCCAGCAAGGGCCAAAGCTGCCGCCATTTTAGCGACCACCGCAAAAGCCAGGCCGCCCGGAATAGTGCCAGTCGCCATCGTACCCGTAACAACTTGGGATTGGATCGATATACCCAGGACGCCGAACGGCCGAACAAGGCTTGCCCCCGCCGGGCTCATGGTGCATATCGGCTAAATGATGCCGCTTTGCCGAAGCGCCGCAATCGCAGCCGTGTCATAGCCGAGTGCGGCCAGGAGAAGATCGGTATGCTCGCCAAGCATCGGCGGACGCGCCACGATTTCACCTGGCGTTTCCGACAGCCGGACGGCAGCTCGTACGACCGGTGCGGGTATCGGCAAGCCCGGATAATCGACATCCTGCATGAAGCCGGTGGCGCGAATATGCGGATGATCCAGCGCCTGTTGCGGGCTGAGCACCGGTCCGGCCGGAATCATCGCTCCGCCCAACGTGTCGACTGCCTCCTGCGTGGTGCGCTCGGCGCACCAGCGCGCCATCCGCTCGCTGATGACAGGGCCGTTGTCGCCGCGCTTGATATCGTCCGCAAAGCGCGGATCGCTTAGCCACTGGTCCTCCTCACCCATCAACCTGGCCCAGCGAATGAACAGCGGATGACCCGTGACCTGGCACAGCATCCAGCCGTCTTTGGTGCGGTAAATGTCGGCCGGCGCGGCGGTCTGGCCGAGATTGCCGGTCGGAACGCGATTGGCCTTGATCACTGCCTGCTCGATCAACGTTGCGTTGGTGAAAGACAAAGCGGTTGCAAGCAACGCGCCCTCGACGATCTGCCCGCGCCCGGATTTGCCGCGCTCAATCAGAGCAGCGAGCGTCCCGAACGCGCAGTGCAGCGCGGTACCGAAATCAACCCAGTTCACCGCGGCGCGGTAAGGCGGATCGCCGGCGCCGGTCATGTACACCGAACCCGACATGACCTGTCCGACACCGTCGAAGCCGACGCGGTCGGACCAAGGCCCCGGCCCGCCGAATGCAGTTGCCGTCGTCAGTATGATGTCAGGCTTGATCGCCTTCAATGATTCGTAATCGAGCTTCATCGCGCGCAGAGTCTGCGGCGGCAGATTGGCGACGACCACGTCCGCAGTAGTAACCAGCCGACGCANNCACCTCCTGTCCCTCCGGCTTCATCGGATCGAGCGTGATGCACTTTTTGTTTCGGTTGATCTGGAGAAACAGCGCGCCTTCGCCGCCTTCGCCGACCGGCGCCACAAAGCGATCTTCGCTGCCGTCGCGTTTTTCCACGCGAATGACCTCGGCGCCAAATTCGGCCAACAATGTCGCGCAATACGGCCCCGCGATATAGCGCCCGAAATCCAGGACGCGCACGCCTTCCAGAACTCCCCCCATCGGTCTCTTCCCTTATGTTTCCGCCAGATTACAGGGAATGGTTTCCGCGGCAAGGTGGCAACCGATACCATGCCTCTGCCAGCAGAAGTGATCGCCCAATGGTTCGAATAGGCTCCAGTATGACTTGTCTGTCATCCGTACCGAGAGCCGCATCCATGCCTCAACAATTCGATCGTTCCGCCGAGGATCTCGGCAACGCGATCCAAGGAGGTAGAGGCCGGCAAATCCCGCGCCGACCACAATGACATCGAGATCTTCGACCCCGCCGTTGTTCGTCCATTTCGCCTCAGCCGTATTCATTTGGTGCAATCCCTTCGAAGACTCGCGAGCAAGACCGCGCCCGCGCCCGGCGCAATCTCGGCGCGCAAACACGATCAATTGGCGCTGTGTCCGCCGTCGACGTTGAGGACGTGACCGGTGATGAACCTGGCCTCGTCGGAGGCGATGAATACGATGCCGTCGGCGACCTCCTCGGAGAGTCCGAGCCGACCCAGTGGAACCTGCGTCGCCAGCGCCGCCTTGTTCTCTGCCGTGCCAGTGAAGCGAGTCAGCATGCCGGTGTCCGTAGGGCCTGGTGCCACGGCATTCACGCGAATGCCCGACTTGGCGAGTTCGAGCGC
>PMMB01000186.1 GCA_003165495.1 Gammaproteobacteria bacterium
GGCCGTGCTCATTTCGGCTCCTTTAATTGACGTGGAATACTTCGGGATATGAAACTGACGCATCGCCGTTGTCAACCTGCCTAAGCGAAGAGCACTATAGTTTCCGTTCGCGAAGGGTTCGCAAAGGTGTAGCGTAGCGCCTTAGCAATAACAGCGAGGATAAGAAATGCAATACCAAGGTCTGTTCGGTCTTATAGTTCTGATCGCCGATGTCTGGGCGATCGTCAATATCTTTCAAAGCAGCGCGGATACTGGAAAGAAAGTTCTCTGGACGGTCCTGGTGATCATCCTCCCCGTGCTCGGATTCATCCTTTGGTATTTTCTGGGCCCCAAGACCGGCAACGCCTAGCGCTGAACGGGGCCATCGACTGCGATGCGGTCGATTCGCTGTTGGTATATACAGGACAATCATGCGTCCACGCAGTCATGAGCGCCACAGATTGGGCGGGGTCGGCTGGCTACGCGCCAGTGTGCTGGGCGCGAATGACGGCATCGTTTCCACGTCCAGTTTGATCTTGGGGGTTGCCGCAGCGCACGCCTCGCAGACCAATATCTTGCTTAGCGGTACGGCCGCACTGGTCGCGGGGGCAATGTCGATGGCGACCGGAGAATACGTTTCCGTGCATTCGCAAGCGGACACCGAAGCCGCTGCTTTGGCGCAGGAGCAAGCCGAGATCGAAGTCGACTTCGCAGGTGAGCGCCGCGAGTTGACCGAGATCTATGTACGCCGAGGACTCGATTCGAAACTTGCCGCGCAGGTTGCCGCGCAACTCATGGCGCACGATGCCCTAGGTTCGCATGCCCGCGATGAATTGGGGTTCTCCGCCGGCACCAGAGCGCGGCCTTTGCAGGCCGCACTGGCGTCGGCCGGCAGTTTTGCGGCCGGCGCCATCCTTCCCCTGTTGGTGGCGGCATGGGCCCCGCAGCGCCATCTGATGATTTGCATCGTGGTCGTGTCTCTCCTATGTTTGCTCATTCTCGGCGGCTGGTCCGCCAAGGTTGGGGGCGCCGATATGCGCACAGGCGCGCTGCGCGTGGCGTTTTGGAGTGCGCTCGCCATGGCGGTAACCACTCTCGTCGGCGCCATTGCCGGTACGCTGGCCTGAGCGACGCGGAGTACTCACCGGATGACGAACAAAAAGTTGATGAACCGCCGCATCGTATTGGCGCATCGTCCGCAGCCCTCGGCGACGTTGGCCTCATTTCGCTTGGAACAGGCGCCAATCCCGGACTTGGCGCAAGGTGAGGTGTTGCTGCGCACGCTATGGCTGTCGCTGGATCCCTATATGCGCGGCCGAATGAGCGATGCTCCCTCTTATACGGCACCGGTGGCCATCGGCGACGTCATGACGGGACAAACTGTTTCGCGCGTCGAATCTTCGCTGAACGCCTCCTATCGGGCCGGCGACCTGGTATTGGCGCCGAGCGGCTGGCAAGAGTTTGCGGTTTCCGACGGTCACGATCTCACCGCACTTCCCGACGGATTGACTCGTCTGTCCTGGGCGCTCGGCATTTTGGGCATGACGGGCTTCACGGCCTACATGGGATTGCTCGACATCGGTAAACCGATGCCGGGAGAAACCGTGGTCGTCGCCGCGGCGACGGGAGCGGTGGGTTCGATCGTCGGCCAGATCGCCAAATTGAAGGGCTGCCGCATCGTAGGTATCGCCGGCGGCGCCGAAAAATGCCGGTGGGCCGTGAATGAGTTGGGATTCGACGCCTGCATCGATCATCGCTCGCCGGCATTGGCGGACCTGCTGGCAGCGGCTTGCCCCAAAGGCATCGACGTGTATTTCGAAAATGTCGGCGGCAAGATATTTCGTGCCGTGGTGCCTCTGCTGAATCCGCACGCGCGAATTCCGGTGTGCGGTCTCATCGCTCACTACAACACCGATGCGAAGCCGGCCGAGGCAGATTGGGCAGCCACGCTGATGCGTTCGATCCTGGTCAAACGAATCACCATGCGCGGGTTCATTATTTACGACGACTACGGCCATCGTTTCGAAGAATTCCTAACGTCAATGCAAGCATGGCTGCGTGACCGCCGGATCAAGTATCGTGAAGACATCGTGCACGGCCTGGAACATGCGCCGCAAGCCTTCCTCGGATTACTGGAAGGCGCCAATTTCGGCAAGCTCGTGGTCAGCCTCGATGACGCACTAGGAGCCACCGCTTGACGGGCGATGCCCGCCCGCTGCAAACCGCGTTGCTGAGCGTCGCGCAAATGACCGAGGCCGATCGTGCGGCGATTGGCGCGGGCACGCCCGGGTCGCTGCTGATGCAAAATGCCGGGAACGCCGTCGCGCGGGAGATTACCCGCCGCTGGTCGCCTCGGCCCGTCACGGTTCTGTGTGGCCCTGGAAATAATGGCGGCGACGGTTTCGTCGTGGCCAACGTCCTCGCGCAATCCGGCTGGCCGGTTCGAGTTGCCTTGTCGGGAGATCGGGAAAATCTGCGCGGTGACGCACGGCTTCATGCAACCCGCTGGAGCGGCGGCATCGAAAGGGTCGCCCCCACTGCCGTCGAGGGTGCCGCGCTGGTCGTCGACGCCCTATTTGGGTCCGGCTTGAGTCGCCGGTTGGACAGCCAAGTCGTCGCTACGCTGACCGCCGTTACGCGCTGCGGGTTGCCGCTCGTCGCAGTAGATGTACCGAGCGGAGTGATGGGCGATACGGGCGAGAGCGTCGGCGCAGCGCCGGCGGTTTGCACCGTCACTTTCGCGCGCAAAAAGCCGGGCCATGTCTTGTTGCCGGGTCGCGAATTGTGCGGGGAAGTCGTGGTTGCGGATATTGGCATTCCTTCCGCCGTGCTCGAATCGCTGTCCATCGACACCTGGGAGAACGATCCCGCACTGTGGCGGACGGAATTGCCGCGAGCGAAATCCTCGGGTAACAAATACACGCGAGGCCATGCGTTGCTGTGCGGCGGTTATCCCATGACCGGTGCGGCCCGAATGGCGGCGCGCGCCGCGGCGCGCATCGGCGCGGGTCTCACGACGATCGCGGTACCGGAAGTGGCATTCGCGATATATGCCACAGCCCTCACCAGCATCATGGTGCAGCCGCTGACGCAGGACGGCGACTTGGCACGCCTACTGTCTGACTCGCGTTACACGGCGTTCTTGATCGGACCCGGCGCCGGCGTCAATGACGCCACCCGCGAAACCGCGCTCGCGATCTTGGGGACCGCGCGGCCGGTGCTGCTCGATGCGGATGCAATTAGTGTCTTTGCCTCCAGGGGGGCCGAACTGGCGCGAGCCATCCACGGGCCATGTGTCATGACGCCGCATGATGGCGAGTTCGCGCGGGTATTCGACCTCCACGGCGACAAGCTGGGTCGCGCGCGCGCCGCCGCTCGGCAGAGTGGCGCAGTCATCGTGTTGAAGGGAGCGGACACCGTAGTTGCGGCTCCCGATGGCCGCGCCGTCGTCAACACGAATGCCCCCGCGAACCTGGCCACCGCCGGTTCCGGCGATGTTCTCGGCGGATTGATTTTAGGTTTGCTCGCGCAGGGCATGGATGCCTTCCTGGCGGCCGCGGCCGGTGTCTGGATGCACGGCGCGGCGGCTGCGGGCTTTGGTCCCGGCCTACTCGCGGAAGACCTACCGGATCTCGTGCCCGCCGTGCTGCGACGGCTTGAGCACGAGTGAGCCCTGGCCGGTGAACGCATGGTTTCCCCGCGTTACCCTTCATTCCCTGATCGTTGCGATCAGTGTGCTCATCTATGTCTTGACCACGCGCGTGGAACACGAGCGTCGCCCGCCGTCGATCGCCATTGCGTGGGTTCTGGGGATGATGGCGGTGCCCTATCTTACGCTGCCCATATATCTGCTATTCGGCCGCCGTAAGTTGCCGCGCAAGGTGCTGCGGTGGTCCGGAATTGGCTCGCACTGCGCACACTGGGCCGAAGATCTGATCGAGAGTTTCGACCTGGCGTCATCTGCGCCCTCTTCGGTTCGTCTGCATCAGGATGGCGACGAATCGGCCTCCGCCTTGTTCGCCACCATGTCGAGCGCGACCCTGCGCCTGGATATCTGCACGTATATTCTCGGCAATGACGCGTTCGGCCGAGAGGCGATGCAACGCATGATCGAACGCGCGCGGTCCGGCGTACAGGTGAGATTCCTCATCGACGGCGTCGGCGCGATCCAGATGCCGCGCTCGTGCTTCAAACATTTAAATATCGCCGGCATCGAAACCGCGATTTTCAGTCCCTTGTTCGCGCGCAAGACTCAGGGCCCACGGAATTTGCGCAATCATCGCAAAATGGTCATCGCCGATGGCGCGCAACTCTGGACGGGCGGCAGAAACCTCGCCGCGGAATACTTCATCGGCCTCAAAGGTGCGAAGCCATGGCGCGATTTGTCCTTCGATTTACAGGGCCTCGTTGCAGCAGCGGCCGCGTCTCAATTCGAGGCCGACTGGGTCGCCGCCGGCGGTAGGCCCGCCGCGAAAACCACTGTAGCAGGCGTTGTTACGCCAGGCATCGTTACGCCCGTGCCGCAGTCGGCCGGCGGCCGAGCCCAGTTTCTGCCCAGCGGTCCGGACCAGGCCGAAGATACCGTGCACGCGTTGCTGATCGACGCTTGCTTCCATGTTCGCGAACGCATGCTCGCCGTGACACCCTACTTTGTCCCCGACGTCAGCCTGGAAACGGCGATGCGCTTGGCGGCGCGGCGCGGTGTGCAAATCGACTTGGTGCTACCCGCCGTCTCGAATCATCGCTTGGCGGATTTTGCGCGCAACCGGGCTTTGCGCGCGCTGAAGAATGCCGGCGTCAGCATTCATTTGCTGCCATACATGATCCATGCGAAGGCCGTGGTATTCGACGAATCTCTCGCCCTTTCCGGGTCGGTCAATCTCGATTCGCGCAGCCTGCTGCTCAACTACGAATGCGCCGTCGTCTTCTACGGAGCGGGCGAAATCGATTGGCTGGCGAACTGGATTCAAAAGTTGATCCCGGAAGCGCAGCCCTTCGGTGCCCAAGCGGCCGGTCTCTGGCGTGATATAGGGGAAGGCTTGCTCTTGACCGTTGCGTACCAACTGTAACGCGTGTCTGCGCCTGCAACGTAGGAAAGCGCCTACATGGGATAATTTATCGGCTGAGCGTGACGCATAGTATCCTTGCCTGCTAGCCACGATTGCTACGTATTGGCAGGTACGATGGAGTTTAAGGACTACTACAAGGTCATGGGTGTGGCGCGCGATGCCACCGAGGCGCAGATCAAACAGGCCTACCGCAAGCTCGCTCGCAAATATCACCCCGACGTCAGCAAGGAAAAAGACGCCGAATCCCGCTTCAAGGAGGTTGGCGAAGCCTATGAAGTACTCAAAACTCCCGAGAAGCGCGCCGCCTACGATCAGCTGGGACAAGGGCATCGAGCCGGCGAAGATTTTCGACCGCCGCCGGATTGGGGCGCCGGCTTTGAGTTCAGCGGTGCGGGGGCCCGCGATTCGGAATACAGCGATTTCTTCGAGTCGCTCTTCGGCGCACAAGGACGGGCGGGACCCCGCCACGGCCGCGGCGCATTCCATCCCGGCCGCGGCGAAGACCATCATGCAAAAGTGCTGCTCGATCTCGATGCCACGTTGCGCGGCGGCACTCGGCAGCTCACCTTGCGTGTTCCTGAGATAGATGCCGACGGCAGGCTGACGTCGAAAGAGCGTGTTCTCAATATTCAGGTGCCCAAGGGCATCCTGGCCGGCCAGCATATTCGATTGGCCGGCCAGGGCGCGCGCCCTCCGGGAGAAGGAGCGCCCGGCGATCTATTCATTGAAGTGGATTTTCAGCCGCACCCCTTGTATAGACTCGATGGGCGCGACTTGTATCTCGATCTGCCGGTCGCCCCTTGGGAGGCCGCGTTGGGTGCTGCGGTGAAAACGCCGACGCCGACAGGAACGGTGGACCTGAAAATTCCCGCGGCCTCGCATGCCGGCAGCAAATTGCGACTGAAAGGTCGAGGCATTCCCGCCTCCCCGCCCGGGGACTTTTACGTCGTCCTGCAAATTGCCCTGCCCGCCGCCAATGACGACAAGGCCAAAGCAGCCTATGCGGCCCTGGCCGCGGCACTACCGTTCAATCCTCGCGCGAATCTGGGAGTGTAAGCCATCATGTCTTCATCTGAGGATCAGGCGCTGCCCGGCGCCATATTCGAGGAGTCCGCGGTACTCACCGTCAAGGACTTGAGCCGCATGTGCGCCGTCGACGAACGGCACATCGTGGAATTCGTTGAAGAAGGCGTGCTCAACGTCGTCGAAATCAACACGACCGAATGGCATTTTACCGGCACTGCCTTGCGTCGCGCGCGCCTCGCGCTGCGCCTTGAGCGAGATCTTGAACTGAATCTCGCCGGTGTCGCACTGGCGCTTGAACTGATGGAAGAGCTGGAGCGCTTGCGGCGCGAACTGAAGGCGAGACGCTAAATGACCGGACTCGAATCCGATGCCTTCGTCTTTTTCGGCGCCACGGGCGACCTGGCCCACAAGAAAATCTTTCCGGCTCTCTATGCCATGGTGCATCGGAGCGGCCTCAACATTCCAATCATCGGCATGGCGCGCGCGGGCTGGACTCTGGACAAGCTGAGGGCACGCGCCCGCGACAGCATCGAACATAGCGGCGACTTCGACGCCGGGTGCTTTGAGAAACTTGCAGCGCAATTGCGCTATGTGGACGGCGACTACACGGATCCGGCGACTTTTACGAAGTTGAAACAGGCGCTCGGTCCTGCGACCCGGCCGATCCACTACCTTGCGATTCCCCCGAGCATGTTTGCCAGCGTCGTACAAGGTCTCGCCAAGTCGGGGTCCGCCGACCATGCCCGGGTCATCGTCGAGAAACCATTTGGTCGTGATCTCGCAACGGCGCAATCGCTCGATCGCACGCTTCACGAGGTGTTTTCGGAACCCGCTATCTTTCGAATCGATCACTATCTGGGCAAGGAGGCGGTACAGAATCTTCTGTATTTCCGCTTCGCCAATACCTTTCTCGAACCGATTTGGAATCGTCACTATGTCAAGGACGTACAAATCACCATGGCGGAGGAATTCGGCGTGCAAGGTCGCGGCGCCTTCTACGAAGAAGTCGGCGCGATTCGCGACGTCGTGCAGAACCACCTGTTGCAAGTAACCGCATTGCTGGCGATGGATCCTCCCACGGGTCATGAACCCGCGGCGATGCAGGCGGAAAAACTGCG
Source organism: Gammaproteobacteria bacterium (assembly GCA_003165495.1). Classification (GTDB taxonomy): domain Bacteria; phylum Pseudomonadota; class Gammaproteobacteria; order Steroidobacterales; family Steroidobacteraceae; genus Bog-1198. Next base: position 7,193 of record PMMB01000186.1, read on the forward strand.
CTTGTTCCGCGCGATGCGGCCGCTCGACCCGAAGGAAGTCGTGCGTGGTCAATTCAAGGGTTATCGCGACGAACCGGGTGTGGCCAAAGATTCACAGATCGAGACGTTCGCCGCGCTGCGCCTGCACATCGACACCTGGCGTTGGGCGGACGTCCCGTTCTACATTCGAGCCGGAAAATGTTTGCCCATCAGCGCCACGGAAGTCACGGTTACCCTGAAGCGTCCGCCGCTCCCCATCTTCGATCCCAACGAAGCCATGCCTCGAAACTATTTCCGCCTTCGCTTGAGCCCGGAAGTGGTGATCAGCGAGGGCGCGCTGGTGAAGCGAAACGGCGACCAAATGCACGGCGAGCCCGTCGAGCTGGTCGCCCGCCACCGCACCGAGAGCGAGAAATCACCCTACGAACGCCTGCTGGGCGACGCCATTCGCGGCGACACGTCGCTCTTCACCCAGGATGACTGCGTGGAAGCGGCATGGCGCGTGGTGGATCCCGCGTTGACGGCCGGCCAGCCGGTGCTGGAATACGAACCTGGCACATGGGGACCCAGAGCCTCGACCGAAGTCGTGAACGATGGAGACACGTGGCATGACCCCGTAACCGAGAAGTCCTCGCCGTGTTGAACGCCGGGGAGATGATTTTTCTACTGGATGTGGACAACACCTTGTTGGACAACGATCGCTTTGCCGCGGATCTCGGCGACCGGCTGGAACAGGCATTCGGCGCCCCCGAACGCGCCCGCTACTGGGCGATCTTCGGCCGATTGCGCGAGCAACTCGGGCTTGCCGATTACTTGGGAACCCTGCAGGCATTTCGCGCAGGACTCGACGACCATCCGGATTTGCTCGCAATGTCGGAGTTTCTGCTGGAATATCCCTTTGCCGCACGGCTTTTCCCGCGCGCGCTTGAGGCGGTGGCTCACTTGAGGACTCTCGGTCGTCCGGCCGTGCTGTCGGACGGCGAAGTCGTTTTTCAGCCGCGCAAAATTCAGCGCTCGGGAATATGGGAGGCGGTCGAAGGCCGCGTCATGATTTACGTGCACAAGGAACGAGTGCTCGACCATATGCAGCGGCGCTACCCGGCGAATCACTATGTCATGGTCGATGACAAGCCGAACTTGTTGGGCGCCATGAAATCGACCCTCAAGGATAGACTGACGACGGTATTCGTGCGGCAGGGGCACTACGCACTCGCCACGGAGTCGAATTCCGTGGATCCTGCGCCGGACATGACGATCGAGCGCATCGGGGACCTGATCAACCTCAATTTATCCGACTTCCAGGAACGGCCATGACAATCACGAAAACCCTGCACGATTTGGGACAAAGCCTTTGGCTCGACAACATCACGCGCGAAATTCTCGATAACGGCACTTTGCGCCGCTACATCGATGATCTGTCGGTCACCGGTCTGACCTCGAACCCGACGATTTTCGATGAGGCGATCGGCAATACATCGGCGTACGACAGCGGCATCCGCCAGAAGGCGCAGGCCGGGCTCGCGGGCGAAGAGCTTTTCGTCGAATTGGCGCTGCAGGATTTGCGGCGCGCCGCCGATTTGTTTCGGCCGGAGTTCGACCGCACGCAAGGGATCGACGGTTGGGTCTCCATGGAGGTGTCACCGCTCCTCGCCAACGACACCAAGACCACGATCGATGCCGCATTGCGTATTCATAAACAGGCGAACCGGCCGAATCTCTATATCAAGATTCCCGGCACAGCCGCCGGCGTGCCCGCCATTGAAGCGGCGATTTTCGCCGGCGTGCCGGTCAACGTGACCCTATTGTTCTCTCGCGAACACTATTTGAGCGTAGCGGACGCTTACCTGCGCGGCATCGAGCGCCGCATCGCCGCAGGCCTCGACCCGCGCGTGGGCTCGGTGGCATCCCTGTTTGTGAGCCGTTGGGACCGAGCCGTCGGCGACAAGGTGCCGCAAGAATTGCGCAATCGCTTAGGCATTGCCATCGCGGCGCGCACCTACCGCGCGCATAACGAATTGCTTGCGAGCAAGCGCTGGCGCGATCTCGAAGCCGCCGGCGCCCGCAAGCAGCGCATGCTGTGGGCAAGCACCGGGACCAAAGACCCGAAGGCCGCAGCGGGCCTGTACGTCGAGGCCCTGGCGGCCCCCGACACCATCGACACCATGCCCGAGAAGACATTGTTGGCATTCGCCGCCAACGGAACCGTCAAGTCCGTGATGGCGAAGGATGGCGGCGACGCCGAACAGGTGCTCGCGCGTTTTGCGGACGCCGGTATCGATATCGACGCGCTCGGCGCTCGCTTACAATTGGAAGGAGCGGAGTCGTTCGTCAAGTCCTGGAGCGAGCTCATGAAGCGCAT
>PMMB01000180.1 GCA_003165495.1 Gammaproteobacteria bacterium
CATAATACGCAGAATTTTGAAATCATCACCGTCGATGACAAACACTGTTTGGCCGAGATCAGCTCTATCCAGTTACCGCCGGCGGAGACTTTCATCCGTGAGAACTACCATCAGCTGTCTTTTTCGGAAGCCGAGACGCTGCAATGCAAGACTGGATTGTTGGCGAGTATGTTTCCCGAGTCATGGCAAGAAGCGGAGGCGGAACAGGGCGACGGTGCCGCGGCACGCCATACCTACATCGGACGCACGATCGAAAAGTGCCCCGTACTGCTGATCGTCGTCCATGACAGTCGACTCAGGGCGCCGGTCTCAGAAGGAGATTCGCTCGGCTTCATGAGCCTGGGGTGCGTCATGCAGAATCTATGGCTGATGGCCGAAAGTCTCGGCATCAGCATGCAAATACTCAGTGCCTTTAGCGCAAATGCCGTGGAAAATCAGGTGCAGTCAATTCTGGCCATCCCTGAGCACATGAAAATCGCGTTCGCAGCGCGCCTGGGTTATCCCATGACTGTCTCGGAAAGCTACTTGCGCGTGAGGCGCAAGATCCAAGACTTCGCGCACCGCAACCGGTACTCAATCCGCGAACCCGGATGAGCCGCGATTGCGGCGCAAGTCGTATGTACTATTACCTATTTCACTGCCGGTCCATGCAAGTTAGGATGCGGTACAATTGAACGACGCAGTGAAGGAAGACGCTATGAACGATGTGGTCATTACAGCCGCACTGCGGTCCGCAGTGGGGAAATTTGGCGGGTCCATCGCGAAGGTGTCTGCCGTCGATCTCGGTGCCCAGATTATCAGGGCGTTGCTTGCGCGTACTGGCGTTAAACCCGCACAGATTTCAGAGGTGATTTTAGGGCAGGTTCTCACGGCCGGTGTCGGCCAGAATCCCGCGCGCCAGGCACTCATCCGTTCGGGTATTCCGGATATTGTGCCGGCGATGACCGTTGGGAAGGTGTGCGGCAGCGGCCTGAAGGCGGTGCATTTGGCCGCGCAGGCCATTAAGTGTGGCGATGCGGATATCATCATTGCCGGCGGCCAAGAGAACATGAGCGCCTCGCCCCATATACTCAATGGGTCGCGCGACGGCTTTCGCATGGGCGACGCCAAACTCGTCGACAGCATGGTCGTCGACGGTCTGTGGGACGCATACAACAATTATCACATGGGCACCACGGCCGAGAATGTCGCCAAACAGTTCGAAATTTCCCGGCGCGAGCAGGACGAGTTCGCAGCAGCGTCGCAGCAAAAGGCCGAGGCCGCGCAGAAGGCGGGGAAATTCAAGGCTGAAATCACGCCAATTGAGATTGCCTCGAAAAAGGGCACCATTTTATTCGATTCCGATGAGTTCATTCGATACGGGACCACCGCCGCCGCGCTCAGTGAGCTTAAGCCCGCGTTCAGCAAGGACGGCACGGTGACCGCCGGCAATGCGTCGGGTATCAACGATGGTGCGGCCGCGGTCATGATGATGACGGAGCGCCGCGCGAGTGAATTGAGCCTGAAACCGCTCGCCCGGATCAAGGCCTATTCCTCCGCAGGGGTTGACCCAAAAATCATGGGAATGGGCCCGGTGCCGGCCAGCCAGTTGTGTCTGAAGAAGGCGGGCTGGACGCATCAGGACCTCGATCTGATGGAGATCAACGAGGCATTTGCCGCGCAGGCAATCGCGGTCAACCGTCAAATGGGATGGGATACCTCAAAGATCAATGTCAACGGCGGGGCCATCGCCTTAGGTCATCCGATCGGGGCCTCCGGCTGCCGAATCCTAGTGACCCTGTTGCATGAGATGATCCGGCGCGACGCGAAAAAAGGCCTCGCCAGTCTTTGTATCGGCGGCGGCATGGGCGTGGCCATCGCGATTGAACGTTGACCGCAACGTCACATATATACACCGCCATTCACATTGATCTGCTGACCCGTCACATAGTCGGCATCCGCGGCAAGAAAGAGCACCGCTTTGGCTACTTCCTCGGGCAGACCGAAACGGCCCATGGGGATGCGCGATTTGATTTGCGCCTGAACATTTTCCGGGACCTTGGCAAGCATGTCGGTGAGGGTAAAGCCCGGTGCCAGCGCGTTTACCGTGATGTTGTATTTGGCAAGCTCAATCGCCGCTGTCTTAGTGAACGCGATGATCCCTCCCTTGCTGGCAGAGTAATTCGCCTGCCCAAAATTTCCCGCTTGGCCGACGAATGAGCTGATGTTGATGATGCGCCCAAATTTTTGCTCGATCATGAGCGGCATCACAGCCATTACCCCGAAGTACACGCTATTGAGATTCGTGTTGATGACCTCGAACCAGTCTTCGTCGGTCATTTTCCGCAAGGTTTTGTCGCGTGTGATTCCGGCGTTGTTGACCATCACGTCGACTCGGCCCCAGGTCTTGACCACGCGCTGAACCATTTCGCGTGTCTCGCTGCCGTTGCTGACGTTGGCCTGCGCCAGCATCGTCTTGGCGCCCAGGGCGTTCAGTTCCTCCACCACGCGCTTCGCCTCGGATTCGCTCGCGCGATAATTGACCGCAATCGCCGCGCCTTCTTTGGCAAGCGCCATTGCGATTGCGCGTCCGATGCCTCGGGATGCACCGGTCACTATTGCAATTTTTCCAGCCAATCGTCCCATTGTCACATCCTCCACGTTCGTTTGTCGCATGAGCCCCCTCCTCTAGCGGCGCGCATGCTCCTCAATTAGCTGCTTAACGACGCTTGGATCCGCCAGCGTTGATATGTCCCCCAGCTGGTCGTGCTCGTTGGCGGCGATTTTGCGAAGAATTCGGCGCATGATTTTTCCGGAGCGTGTTTTCGGAAGCCCGGGCGCCCATTGGATGGCATCAGGCGTTGCGATCGGACTGATTTCCCGACGGACCCATTTGCACAACTCGGCGCGCAAGGGCTCACTGGGCTCAGCTCCTGCGATTAAGGTTACGTACACGTAGATGCCTTGGCCTTTGATGGCATGTGGATATCCAACGACGGCGGCCTCTGCCACCTGAGGATGAGCCACCATGGCACTTTCAATTTCGGCGGTGCCCAAACGGTGACCGGCGACGTTGATCACGTCGTCCACGCGACCTGTGATCCAGTAATAGCCGTCCGCATCGCGGCGCGCGCCATCGCCGGTGAAGTACATTCCTCGAAAAGTCTTAAAGTACGTGTCGATGAAGCGCTGGTGGTCGCCATAAACGGTGCGCATTATTCCGGGCCAGCTATCAAGCAACACCAGGTTGCCCTCACACGCACCGTGAAGGATGCGGCCCTCATTGTCGACAATGGCCGGCTTCACGCCGAAAAACGGCACGGCGGCAGAGCCCGGCTTTAGATCGGTGGCGCCGGGCAACGGCGTAATCAGAATTCCGCCCGTCTCGGTTTGCCACCAGGTATCGACAATTGGACAGCGATCATCGCCAACGACACGGTGATACCATTCCCACGCTTCTGGGTTAATCGGCTCCCCCACGGAACCGAGCAGGCGCAACGACTTGCGAGACCATGCCTTCACGGGCTTTTCGCCTTCACGCATGAGTGAGCGAATCGCGGTAGGCGACGAATACAATATCGTAACCTTGTGCTTGTCGACGACCTGCCAGAATCGGCCATTGTCGGGGTAGTTCGGCACACCTTCGAACATGACCGTCGTCGCACCATTGGCAAGCGGGCCGTAGACGATGTAGCTGTGTCCGGTAACCCAGCCGACGTCTGCAGTCGCCCAGTAAATATCCTCTTCACGCAAATCAAAAACCATCTGGTGCGTGAACGCGGCGTATACCAGATAACCGCCGCTTGTATGCAGCACACCTTTGGGCTGACCAGTCGACCCGGACGTGTAGAGAATAAAGAGCGGGTCTTCCGCGTCCATCACAGTGGCCGGGCAAGTTTTCGACTGAGGCGCTACAACATCGTCGTACCACTGATCACGCGGCGCATACATTGGGACACGCGCGCCGGTGCGACGTACGACCAGCACGTGTTCAACACAATCCGTACCCTTGATGCTCAGTGCCCCATCGACATATTGCTTGAGCGGTATGAGCTTGCCACCGCGAAGTCCCTCATCGGCGGTGATGACTAAAGTCGAACCGCAGTCCGCTATTCGGCCCCCCAATGCTTCGGACGAAAAGCCAGCGAATACAACGGAATGAATCGCTCCGATCCGCGCGCAGGCGAGCATTGCGATGGCGATTTCCGGAATCATCGGCAGGTATATCGTGACCCGATCCCCCTTTGCCACGCCCAGCGACTTCAAAGCGTTCGCGCATTGGCAGACACGCTCGTAAAGTTCACGGTAACTGATGTGTTCCGCGCGGTTCGGATCATCACCCTCCCAAATGATCGCTGTTTTATGACCGCGGGCTTCCAGGTGGCGGTCCAGACAATTGCTCGAGACATTGAGTTTCCCGCCGGAAAACCAACGAATGTGGAAATCGTCGTCTGCGAAGCTCGAGTCTTTGACCTGTGAGAACTCCTTGATCCAATCGATGCGACGACCGATCTTGCCCCAGAACCGATCTGGGTCTGCAACTGACTCCGCGTACATTCGTTCGTAGTCAATGTGTTTGACCTGCGCCGCGGCCGCAAAGCTCTCGGGGACCGGATATAGATTCTTATGCATGGTGTGCCTCTGGTAGGGTGCGCAACGCGGCTGTGACGACCACATCGTTCATGTCATTTTCCGTAGTATCTCAACGGAACCTTGGATTTCTCGGCATCTTCGTAAACCAAATCATGGCTGCCCGGCGGGTAGCCGTTTTGCTGCAGGATGAAAGCCATGATTTGGACGTCCTGTTCATGCGTCAGGCTGCCGGGTGTGGCTGAAGGCATCAGCTTGGCGACAAAATTGAACATATCGCTGACGTGAAAATCGTAGCTTGGATCGGCAAATTCAGGTCCTTTCAGCGCCGGTCCGGAATAGCCGCCGGATTGCCCATCGAGCAGTGGCCCGTGACACATCGCGCAGTTTTGATAGTAAGCGACGGCACCCTTGGTGGCTTGATCAGGGGTGTACAGCGCGGGTACCTTCGCGTGCTTGCGTTCGGTGTTTCCGTTCGTGTCGGCAACCTTGATCAGTCGACCGGGATTTGCATTCCATGCGAGGGCCGAGATGCGCGCTGCACCCCCCGCAGCGGCTTGGCCGTATGGCTCGATTAGCCGCTTCAGCTGCCCCTTGCTCTGCAGGTCATAGAGACCCTTGTCGAACAGATTGGCGGCAGTCTGAGACTGCGGCACATAGAGTGCGACCAGGTTCCAGAGCATGTGCTCGCCGGGCAAGATGACCACGCTCAGCGGTGAACGCGTGGGGTGCCCCTTCTCATAGAATTCGATGGAAGGCTGCCAAGCCACGCCCGCAGCGATGTGCTTCGCCTCCAAATCCGCCACCATCAGCGATTCCTTCGGATAGACGTGCATCACGATATTGGGGTGCGTACTAAAGAGCAGTCCGGCATAGGTATCTAGCTGGGCGATGCCGACTTCGCTGCCTTCGGGCATCTCGCTGAGCGACATCTTTCTGGAAGTCCCGCGTCGGACCAGCACAAAGCCGGTGCTGGCGTACGCCGATGTAGCTTCGACGCCGGGCGGCAGATTCGGATTGCTGACATCGACGGGGAAACCCATGATCAGCTGGCACTGCGACTGCGCCAGCTTGGCAAAGCGGCCAAGCGGAAAGCCGTCGCCGCCCTTGCCATAGCCTTCGAAGCTAACGACCTTGACCGAGTAACCTTGCGTTTT
>PMMB01000221.1:0-2021 GCA_003165495.1 Gammaproteobacteria bacterium
CAGGCCATGCATCATCCGTTCACGAGCCCGGCGAACTTGGATTATGCGGCCTTGGCGGCAAGCCCCGGCGAAGCGACTGCCAAAGCCTACGACATGGTTTTGAACGGATCTGAAATCGGCGGCGGGTCGGTGCGTATTCATTCGCAGGAGCTGCAGTCCGTCGTGTTCGATTTGTTGGATATTTCGCCGGAAGAGGCACGACACAAATTCGGATTCTTGCTGGATGCGCTCAAGTACGGCGCGCCGCCGCACGGCGGCATCGCCTTCGGTCTCGATCGGCTGGCGATGTTGATGGCCGGAGCGGACAGCATTCGCGATGTCATCGCCTTCCCGAAGACGCAGACGGCGGCGGATCTGTTGATGGATGCGCCGACGGAAGTCAGCGAGGCGCAGCTCAAGGAGTTGCACATTCGCGTGCGCGTCCCGCCGAAAATCACGAACATCGACTGACCCGCCGGAAATCGTAATGAGCGTCCCAGCCTATCGACGCCCGGAATCGGTCTTGATCGTGATCTACACCGACGGCGGCGAATTTCTGCTGCTGGAGCGCCGGCGACCTCCCGGTTTCTGGCAGTCGGTGACGGGCAGTCTGGAATGGGGCGAATTCGCCGATAGCGCAGCGCGGCGCGAGGTCGTCGAGGAAACCGGCATCGTGCAGGGCGTCCTCGTCAATCTGCAATGGACCCAGGTGTTCGAAATATTGCCGGCGTTCGGCAAGGTTTACGCGCCGGGCATCACGCGCAATCTCGAACACGCTTTTTCTCTGAGGCTGACGCAGCGCGCGGCGGTGACCTTGAGCGACTCGGAGCATGTGCAGTATCGCTGGGCTTCGGGCTCCGATGCCGTCGAAACGGCCTCCTCGAGCACCAACCGCGCCGTCATCGAGCAGCTGCGTTTCTAGGGCCGCACGATGCGCACAGTAATCGTCTATGTGCATGGACTGTGGCTGAGCGGGGGTGAAGCGCTCTGGCTGCGCCGTCGATTGGCGCAAGATCTTGACGCCGACGCGCGGGCATTTTCATATCCATCGGTCGCTGCCGATGCCACTACTAATGCGCGCGCCCTGGCGAAGTTCCTGACCGCAATACGTGCGGATACGCTGCACTTGGTCGGGCACAGCCTGGGCGGGTTGGTGATCCTAAGAGCATTGGAGGAGGACGCGGAGGCACGCGCGCGCTTACCGCCGGGACGGATCGTGCTATTGGGGTCGCCGTTGCGCGGCAGTCGCACGGCGCGGAATTTGGCACGGCTGCCGCTCGGCAAGAAAATCATGGGCGCAAGCGTTGACGAGGAATTGCTGGTGGCGCATGAGCGCCGGTGGAATCGATCGCGTGATTTGGGCGTCATCGCGGGTGATTTGGGGTTTGGGTTAGGTCGCCTCGTGGGGACGCTGGGGGGAGCGAGCGACGGCACCGTCTTGGTCGAGGAGACGCAGCTCGACGGTGCGACCGATCGCGTGGTGCTGCGGGTGAGCCACACGGGGATGCTGTTCTCGGCGGCGGTGGCAAAGCAGGCGGCCGCTTTCTTGCGTACGGGTCAATTTGAGCGTTCGCGATAGCGCTCGCGATTCAGCGTTCGCCGCGGTCGAGAGTCTGCAAACGAAACAGCAGATCCAGCGCTTCGCGCGGACTTAAGGAATTCGGGTCGAGCGCGCGTAGGGCTTCGAGTGCGGCGGATTCCTGCGGCGCGGGCGACGGTGCAGGGGGGGCGAGGGCAAGCTCGGCTTGCGGCGAGGTCGAGGTGCGCAGCGCGTCGCGTTCGCGCTCCAACTCGGTCAAGTAGCGACGGGCCTGTGCCGTCACCGATTTAGGAATTCCGGCGAGGGCGGCGACTTGCAATCCGTAGCTCTGGTTGGCCGGGCCTTCCTTGACGCTGTGCAGGAAGACAAGTGTCTCGCCGTGTTCCACCGCTTCGACATGCACGTTGACCACTCCCGGTGCCTCGCCGGCGAGACTGGTGAGTTCGAAGTAATGCGTGGCGAATAAAGTGAAAGCGCGGATTTTGTTCGCGATGAAAGCGGC
>PMMB01000221.1:2030-10651 GCA_003165495.1 Gammaproteobacteria bacterium
TTAGCCGTGGCGTTGTTGAGGATGTTCGCCGTTTCGGTCATTTCCAGCATGAAGGTCGAGCGGCCGCCGGCGAGATCGTCGGAGGCGCCGATGCGGGTGAAAATGCGATCGATGGGCCCCAGCACGGCGCGGCGAGCCGGCACATAGCAGCCGATGTGCGCCAGAATGACGATGAGCGCCGTCTGGCGCATGTAGGTGCTCTTGCCGCCCATGTTCGGGCCGGTGATGATCAGCATGCGGCGCGAGTCATCGAAGCGCAGGTCATTGGGTACGAAAGGCTCGCGGCCGGCGCGCTCGACCACCGGATGGCGTCCGCTATCGATCAGCAGCATCGGTTCGTCGACCAATTCGGGCTGTGCGCAATCCAAAGCGGCGGCGCGCTCGGCGAAACAGTTGAGCACATCGATTTGCGCGACCGCGGCCGTGGTCGCCTGCAGCGCCGGTAGGCGTGAAGTCAGGTGGTCCAGCAATGCCTCATACAGCGCCTTCTCGCGCGCCAGCGCGCGATCGCGCGCGCCGAGCACCTTGTCCTCGAAGGATTTTAATTCGGGCGTGATGAATCGCTCGGCGGACTTCACCGTCTGGCGACGCAGGTACTCTGCGGGCACCCTGTCGGCTTGACTGCGGCTCACCTCGATATAAAAGCCCTGCACGCGATTGAAGCCCAGTTTCAGGCTGGACAGGCCGCTGCGCTCGCGCTCTCTTTGTTCGAGGTCGAGCAGGAACTGTTCGGTATTGCTGCCGAGGAGGCGCAGTTCGTCGAGTTCTGCGTCGTAGCCCGGCGCGATCACGCCGCCATCGCGCAGGTAGTGCGGCGGCGAGTCGACGATGGCTTTAGTCAACAGGGCGTGGTCGTGCCGGTGATAGTCGTTGTCACGGCTAAGCTCGGTGATGAGTTGCAGCAGCAAGGGGGACGAAGTGGCGCCGAGGATGTGGTGCAGCTGGGGCAGCACGGCGAGTGCCGCACGCAGCTGCGTGAGGTCCCGCGGTCTCGCTGAGCGCAGGGCAACTCTTGCGACAATTCTCTCCAGGTCGCCGATAGCCTTTAATGGTTCCGCGACTGCCGAGTGTTGGGCGCAGTCCATCAGCGTCGCGACCGCGTGGTAGCGCGCGCGCAATGTGTCGCGATCGCGCAGCGGCCGGTGCAGCCAACGGCGCAACATTCGGCCGCCCATGGCGGTCGCCGTGCGGTCGAAGACGCCCGCCAGAGTCAGTTCCGGTTTTCCTGCAAGGCTCTCGTCGAGTTCCAGGTTGCGGCGAGTCGCAGGGTCCATGATCAGCGCAGCGTCGCGCTCTTCGGTGCTGATCGACAACAGGTGGGGTAACGCCGATTTTTGGGTTTCGCGAACATAGGCGAGCAGAGCGCCGGCTGCCGCAATTGCCAGTGGTTTGTCGGCGCAGCCGAAACCGGCGAGATCGCGCGTGTGGAATTGCTCGGTGAGGGCACGCGTCGCGGATTCCGTATCGAAATGCCAGGGCGCGCGCAGCCGCCAGGGTCGATCCTTGAGTCCGGTGGAGGGCGCGAGGATGGGTTGCGCTCCCTCGGGCGCCAGCAACTCGGCAGGACGTAGCCGCTCGATTTCCGCGTCGAGCGCCGCGACACCGGCGAGTTCCATGACGCTGAAGCGGCCGGCGGACAGATCCAGCCACGCAAGACCAAAACGGCCATTGACTCCATAGACGCTGGCGAGCAGGTTATCGCGCCGTTCGTCCAATAGGGCTTCATCGGTGATGGTGCCCGGCGTCACGATGCGCACCACTTCGCGTTCCATCGGTCCCTTGGTTTTGCCGGGTTCGCCGCGCTGCTCGCAGATCGCAACCGACTCGCCCTTGCGGACCAGTTTTGCCAGGTAGGCGTCGAGCGTGACCGCCGGCACTCCGGCCATGGGAATCGGTGCTCCGGCGGAGGCGCCGCGTTGAGTGAGTGCAATATCCAACAATTGCGCGGCGCGGCGGGCGTCGTCGTAAAACATTTCGTAGAAATCGCCCATGCGATAGAACAACAACACGTCGGGATGCTGCGCCTTGATGCGCAGGTATTGCTGCATCATGGGGGTGTGATCGAGCCCTGGGCTAAGGGCGGCCGGGTCTTTGGATGTCGGGTTAGTGGTCACTCAGACGTATTGTCCACGTCTCGACCGCGGACCGCACGAACTACATGTTGGCGATCCGCGACAATCGAGAAGTGAGTCATGCTGTGCGACGATCGCGGCAATGCGGTGTGAGCGCATGCAACGCGCTCCATCGTGGTCATTTGAGGTTTTCGACATGGGCGAAGGGATGCATTTGAAGGGATCCCTGGTCGGGCTATTGACGCTAACTCTGTTCGCTTGCGGCGGAGGCGCTGGTGTAAATGTAAATTCCGGAGCCCAGTCGTCTCCCCCGGCGTCGGCGCCCGGCGCACCGACCGGCTTACAGGCAACCGCGAGCAATGCGGCAGTCGGGCTCAGCTGGAGCGCGAGCGCCGGCGCCAACGGTTACATCCTCAAGCGGGCCACAACCAGCGGGGGTCCCTATGCTGAGATCGGCACCCCTACATCGACTTCCTATACTGACACTGGCGTTACCAACGGCACGATCTATTACTACGTTGTCGTTGCGGTCAACAGCGCCGGGCAAAGCGCGCTGTCGGCCGAGGCGTCGGCCACACCCGATTCGATGACAACCGTGCCGCCTGTACCTGCGGGGCTCCTGGCCTCGGCGGGCAGTGCGCAGGCCGGGCTGACATGGACCTTGAGCACGGGGGCGAGCAGCTATCACGTCAAGCGCGCCACGGTCAGCGGTGGACCGTTCACGGTGATTGCCGCGCCGACCTCGGCGTCTTATATCGACACGGGTCTGACGAACGGTACCACTTACTTCTATGTGGTCTCCGCCCTCGATTCGGCCGGTGAGAGCAGCAACTCGACTCAGGTCAGCGCGACCCCCACGGCCACCTCGTCGTCCGGGCCGCCTGCTGTCTGCCTGACACCTTTCACTCAAGACACCAGTGCGACGACCGAGACCGTCGGTTCCGGCACTGCGGCGAGCTGCACGGAAACCGCGCTCGCCAATGCCTTGGCCAAAGGCGGCGTCATCCGCTTCAACTGCGGCGGACCGGCGACTATCACGCTCACGTCCCAAAAGACGCTGCGCACCGACGTCAATACGACCCTGGATGGCCAGGGGCAGATCACGCTCGATGGAGGAGGGACCACCCGCCTGTTGTACTACTCGTCACCGAATTTCCAGGCCACGAAGACGACCGTGACCATTCAGAACATTACCCTGCAGAATGGAGCGGCAAGCGGTACACCGATTCCCATAGCGCCGGCCCCCTGCTCGCAGGGTACGCAGAACGACGGCGGCGGCGCCGCGATCTATATGCGCGACGGGATACTGCACGTCTGGAATACCATGTTCAAAAACAATGTGGGCGCCGCTGTGGGACCCGATGTGGGCGGCGGCGCGATCTACACCTTGGGGTCGCTTGGCACCACGATCGTCGGCAGCACCTTCCAATCCAACCGTGCCGCGAATGGCGGCGCCATCGGCGCTCTGTTTGGCGACCTCAGCATCTACAACAGCCAGTTCTCTTCGAACCAGGCGACGGGAAGTGGGGCCAATACCATCAACGGCGCGTGCACCGTCAACGGCGGCGAATCTGGTAACGGCGGCAATGGAGGGGCGGTTGTCATCGACGGGGGCGAGACCTTTGCCGTCACGGTTTGCGGCTCGATCTTCACGTCCAATGCCGGCGGCGCGGGTGCCCTGGGCGGTGCGATCTTCCGTACCCCCGACGCAGCGATCCAGACTACGACCATTGATCGCAGTACATTCGCCGGCAACACCGCACCCAGCGGCGGTGCGTTGTATTTCCATAACTCGAATCTGGTGATCACGGCGTCGACTTTGTCCGGCAACACCGCATCCGGCAGCGGCGGCGCGTTATCCGCCGACGGCTCCATCCTGACGTTTACCAACGATACGTTTGCCGACAACGTTACCCAGAAGGGATTGGGGGGAAGCATCGCACTGTTCGGCAACGGCGGAACGCTGCAGAATGTGACCTTCCTGGGCAACCAAGCCACGGGCGGGTCGGGCTATTTCGGCGCGGCGATCGCGGGGGGCACCGCGCTCAGCATCAGCAATACGCTGTTCTCCGAGAATACGACCAAAGACTGCAACTCGCCGATGGCGTGCTCCATTGGCGCAAGCACCGGCCTCCACAATCTGCAATGGCCCGCAACCCACACGGTATGTGCGACCGCGGATGTCGCCTGTACTACGACAGGAACGGTGTTCAGCAATCCCCAGCTGGGCGCACTCCAGAGCAATGGCGGTCCTACTCAGACGGCAGCTCCCCTTCCCGGGAGTTCTGCCCTGGGAATTGGGCAGAACTGTCCCGCAACCGATCAGCGCGGCGTCGCACGGCCCTCGAGCGGGTGCACTGCCGGCGCCGTCGAAGGGGCAATCTCGCCCTGAGAGTTCGAAGTTGACTGAACTGGGCTTTCTTGCTATCAGCGAGCGCAGCTAAAGATAATCAAAACATCGGCAAGGCACCATGCACAGTCAAGACTCTCCCTCCCGAGCGCGCCGTCTGCTCCTTGGCAGCTTGGCGGGGGCTCCGGCGCTGCTCGTCATGCCGCGTTTTGGTCTGGGTGCGGCGATCGCCGAGCCCGCGTCCGATGGCGCGGCCCCAACTGCCAACCAGGTTCTCAATGTCGCGGATTTTGAAGCCTTGGCGCGGGCCCGGCTGCCCCCGGCACATTTCGGGTACATCGCGACGGGAGTCGACGACGACCGCACCGTATTCTTGAATCATGACGCATATTCACACATCGAGATTCGCTCGCGTCGATTCATCGATGTCAGCAAGCTCGATACCCGGTGCAGCGTTCTAGGCAGTCTCTGGAAGCAGCCGATCTATTTCTCGGCGGTATCGAGCATGCGTGCCTTTCATCCGGAGGCGGAAGTTGCCGTGGGGCGCGCTTCGGCAAGCCGCGAAATGCAGATGATGTCATCGACCGGAGCATCCTGTTCGGTCGAAGAGGTGATTGCCGCCCGCAACGCGCCCGTGTGGCAGCAACTATACGCCACGGACGACTGGCATGTGACCGAGGCGATCGTGCGCCGCGCAGAGAAAGCGGGTTGTACCGCAATCTCTCTCACCGTCGACAGTCCTCCGGGACGGAACAACGAGACATTACTGCGCGCCATGCAGCGCGATGGTCGAGTTTGCACGCAATGTCATGTCGGTGGATCGCACGACATGTGGCGCAGAGCTCCCATGTTCGCCGGCATCGACGTGTCACGGGTCACGCAACTCTCGCCGACTAACCTTTCGGAGAACTATCTCGAACGCCTGCGCCGCTTAGTGTCGGTAAAATTTCTGGTAAAGGGCATCGTAACGGCGGAAGACGCAACGCTGGCAATGCGAGCGGGCGTCGATGGGATCGTGGTGTCCAATCACGGCGGACGCAACGAGGAGACGCTGCGCTCGACCATCGAGTGTCTTCCGGAGATCGTAGCCGCCGTGGGCAGGCGAATACCTGTTTTCATCGACGGTGGCATTCGACGCGGCACCGATATCTTCAAGGCACTGGCGTTGGGTGCGACGGCCGTCGGCATCGGGCGCCCGCAGGCCTGGGGCCTCGCCGCTTTCGGCCAGCCTGGAGTCGAGGCGATCAGTGACATATTGACCCGCGAGCTTCGCGCCATCATGCGCCAGGCCGGGACGCCTGACTTGGCGTCCATCAATAAAGATCATCTGGCGTGGCCGAAGTTTTAGGCAGATGCCGAACACAGATCGCGATCTCGCACGTCTCGCCGCTCGCGTCGGCCGGCACTTGTTGAAAGCCCGACGCGGTGTGGCGACGGCGGAGTCCTGTACCGGTGGTTGGATTGCCAAGGCCCTGACCGATATTGCCGGGAGTTCGCAATGGTTCATCGAAGGTTTCGTTACGTACAGCAATGCCTCCAAGGTCTCAAGGCTCGGGGTGTCGCCTTCCGTGCTGCGGATCCAAGGCGCGGTGAGCGAAGCCACCGTACGCGCGATGGCGACCGGGGCGCTTAAGCGCACGGGAGCGCAGCTGGCGGTGGCGGTGACCGGCATCGCCGGTCCGGGCGGTGCGATGCCCGGCAAGCCGGTTGGAACCGTTTGGCTCGGCTGGGCAGAGCGCCGCGGGCGCGCAATTCGTGTTGCCGTGCAACTGAAGCACTTCCGCGGTGACCGGGATGCGGTGCGCCGCAAAACCGTGCGAGTGGCGCTTAAAGGGCTGCTCGACGTTTAGCGTGAATCGGGAGATTCCGGCGTGCGGTTATTCTTTGCACTGTGGCCCGATGCCGCCACGCGAGCGCGCATTGCGAACGCTGCTGTAACTCTGCGCTTGACTGGTGAAGCGCGGCGGGTGCCCGCAGAGAATTATCACCTGACGCTGGCATTCGTCGGCGAGGTTGCAACATCCCAACTCGCGGTGTTGCAGCAGATCGGGCGCGCTCAGCGGGCCACGGGATGCACGATCAACTTCGATGCGTGCGAACACTGGCGGGAAACACAGGTGGTGGTCGCTGCTGCGCGGCAGATTCCGGCCGCGCTAATCGAGCTGTGGACGCGACTGCGCCAGGATTTGGCCCCCCACCAAGCAGCACTCAACCCTGGTCATCAGCATCCGTCGCTGCGCGCGCATGTCACGCTTGCGAGGAAGGTCGCGCAAGCCCCTGTGCTGCAAGCAATGTCGCCGTTCTACTGGAGTGTGCAATCATTTAGTCTGGTGCGCTCCGATACGAGCGGCGCACACTCCGTCTATACAGTAGTCGATACCTGGCCACTACTGGATAAGACGCCGAAACCAAAGAAATCTCTGCAATTTCGATGCATATGAGATGAGCGTTGGGCGCTGAATATGAAATAATAGCGCCACACTTTGTTGAGGACTCCCCATGGACGAGAATCGTAAAAAAGCTCTCGCGGCCGCGCTGAGCCAGATAGAAAAACAGTTTGGTAAAGGCTCGGTCATGCGCTTGGGCGACGCCGGCGCCATTTACGAGGTGGACTCGATCCCCACGGGCTCGTTGGGACTCGATATCGCGCTCGGCGTGGGCGGCATTCCGCGCGGCCGCGTCATCGAAATTTTCGGCCCGGAGTCGTCGGGTAAAACCACACTGACGCTGGCGATCATCGCCTCGGCGCAGAGTCACGGCGGCACGGCGGCATTTGTCGACGCCGAGCATGCGCTCGATCCGGTCTACGCGGAAAAGCTGGGAGTCAAAGTCAACGACTTGCTGGTCTCGCAACCCGACACCGGCGAACAGGCGTTGGAAATTACCGACATGCTGGTGCGCTCCGGAGCGGTCGATGTCGTCGTGGTCGACTCGGTCGCCGCGCTTACGCCGAAGGCAGAAATTGAAGGCGAAATGGGCGATCAGCATATGGGCTTGCAGGCGCGGCTCATGTCGCAGGCGCTGCGCAAACTGACCGGCAACATCAAGCGATCGAACACCATCGTGATTTTCATCAACCAGATTCGTATGAAAATCGGCGTCATGTTCGGCAATCCCGAAACCACCACCGGCGGCAACGCGCTGAAGTTCTATTCGTCGGTACGCATGGATATTCGGCGCATCGGTGCGATCAAGAATGGTGAGGAAGTGGTGGGTTCCATGACCAGAGTCAAGGTGGTCAAGAACAAAGTGGCGCCGCCGTTCCGCGAAACCGAATTCGAAATCATGTACGGCACGGGAATTTCCACGGAAGGCGAGCTCATCGAGATCGGTGTCCTGCACAACCTGGTGGAAAAATCCGGCTCTTGGTATAGCTACAAGGGCGAACGGATTGGACAGGGCAAGGACAATGCCCGCACCTTCTTGCAGCAGCATCCCGAGATCGCCAAAGACATCGAAGGGCAGATCCGCGCCAAATTGATACCCGAAAAGGCAACCATGAATCGGGGTGGCGACGTCAAAGAGGCGTAACGCCCTGGGTCGCCAAGAGGTCGAACCTCTCGACTCGTGCGCGGCTCGCGTGGCGGCGCTCGACGCGCTCGCCCGCCGTGACCACGCATCCGAGGATTTACGCCGTAAACTGCTCGAGAAGGGTTACGATGTAGCGGTCGTTGCGCCGCTGCTCGATGCGCTGCGCGCCGAAAAATTGCTCGATGACCGGCGCTACACGGAGAACTTCGTGGCCTATCACGCGGCGCGGGGTCAGGGACCGATCCGCGTGCGCGCCGATTTGCGCCGGCAGGGCTTGGAGGGGATTCTGGTCGAGGAATGTCTCGACGCCTTTCCCGACTGGATTGTGCACCTGCGAAAGGCTCAGCAAAAGAAATTTGGCGCGAATTCGCCGAGCAATTACGCTGACAAGCAGCGCCAAGTGCGATTTCTGGGTTACCGCGGTTTCACGAGCGCGCAGATACGAACGGCCTTAGGATTTGATATTGACCTTGATACAGATACTGAAGAAACATGAAACGCGACGCTAGATTGAAATCGATGACGAGCTCGGAAATTCGGGGAAGTTTCCTGGAATTTTTTCGCAAGAACGGACATGCGGTGTTGCCCTCTAGCTCGCTCGTGCCCGCGAATGATCCCACGCTGTTGTTCACCAACGCCGGCATGGTCCAGTTCAAGGATTTATTTCT
>PMMB01000195.1 GCA_003165495.1 Gammaproteobacteria bacterium
GGCTCATCGCGCGTGCTCACTCAATTCTTGGGCCACATCGTGCGCGGCGAATCGATCAAACTGGTCGATGGCGGCAATCAAACTCGCGCTTTCACCTTCATCGACGACGCCGTCGAGTGCCTGACCAAGATCATCGACAATCCGGCCGGCATCGCCGACGGCAAGATTTACAACATCGGCAATCCCCACAATTCGTATTCCATCCGCAAGCTGGCGGAGATGATGTTGGAAATCGCATTATCGCGGCCGGAATACGCGCCCACCGCGCGCAATACGAAGCTCGTCGACATTTCCGCTCTCGACTACTACGGCAAGGGGTATGCGGACATCCCGGCGCGGCGGCCGTCCATCAAGAACACCACGGCGGAACTCGGCTGGACTCCCAAGACCGATATGCGCACCGCACTGAGCGCGATCTTCGATTCCTACGCCCATAGCCTGCCGTCGGCATCGGCGCTGTTATCGCGCGATGCTTGAGAGCGCGCGCATCGGCCTGAAGGTCGATGTGGACACCTTGCGAGGCACGCGCGAAGGCGTGCCGCGGCTCATGCAGCTGTTTAAAAGGTACGGCATCGATGCCACCTTTTATTTTTCGGTGGGGCCCGACAATACGGGACGCGCCATGCGCCGGGTCTTTCGCAAAGGTTTTGCGCAGAAGGTCGCGCGCACCTCGGTGCTCAAACACTACGGTTTGAAAACCCTGTTATACGGTGTGCTGCTGCCCGGACCGGATATAGGGCGAAGCGCGGGCGCAGTGATGCGCAGCGTGCACGATGCCGGCTTTGAGGTGGGGCTTCACACCTATGATCATGTGCGCTGGCAAGATTACGTGGCCAAGGCCACTGCGGCCTGGACTCGGGCGGAGTTCGAGCGCGGTCTCAGTGCCTTTCAGCGGGTGTTCGGATTCTTGCCGCAATCGCATGCCGCCGCCGGCTGGCAGATCAACGCCCACGGCCTGGAACTCGAGCAGGAATACGGCTTGCGTTACGCCAGCGATACTCGCGGCGGTTCGCCGTTCTTTCCGGTACTGGCGCAAGGCATCAGTTCCTGTCCCCAGCTGCCCACCACCTTGCCCACCTTCGATGAGATCTTAGGTGTCGACGGCGTCGATGAATCGAGCATCGCAGACGCGGTGTTTCGCTTATCCACTGCCGCTGCCACTGCCGCAGCCGATGCCGGCCCTGCGGACGATTTGCAGGTGTTTACCTTGCACGCGGAACTCGAGGGCATGCTGCTGCTCCATGCCTTCGAATCCCTGCTGGTGAAATGGCGGGAGTCGGGCGCCCTGATCACGCGCATGGCCAAGATTCACGAACTCGCCATGCGGTGGCCGTTGCCTGCGCAAGCGGTGGTCATGGGCGAGGTGGCGGGACGGTCCGGCCTGTTGGCGGTCCCGGCAGCCCGGGCGTGAGCGAGCCCTTAGGCTTGGCTCCGCGCGAGCGGTGGACATACTGGGCGCTGGCCGCGTTGCTCGCCTTGCTATGGTTGGCGACGCTGTCCGCTCGGCCGCTGTTCAATCCCGACGAAGGGCGCTACGCGGAGATTCCGCGTGAGATGCTGAGTGGCGGCGATTGGGTCATTCCCCATTTGAACGGCTTGGCCTATATCGAGAAACCGCCGTTGCAATACTGGGCTACGGCGTTGAGCTTCCGTGTGCTGGGCCCGAGCGAATTCGCGGCACGTTTGTATACCGCGCTGACCGCATTGGGGACTGTTCTTTTGGTGTGGCTGGTGGCACGCCGGTTCTGGAGCCTGGAGGCTGGCTGGCGTGCTGTCGCCGTTTTGTCCGGCATGTTGATGTTCGTGGTCTTGGGCCAGCTATTGACCTTGGACATGAGCCTGACGTTCTATATGACCTTGAGCCTGGCGGCCTTTTTGCTGGCGCAACTGACGAGGCAGCCCCGCCGTTGGATGTTATTGGCGTGGGCGGCCGCCGGCTGCGGCGTGCTCACCAAGGGACTCGTCGCTGCGGCCATACCGGTGGCCGTGTTGATTCTGTACAGCGCGTATTCGCGTGACTTTGCGCCGTGGCGCCGGCTGCACGCCAAGTGGGGTCTGCCGCTATTTCTCGTCATCACCGTACCCTGGCACTGGCTCGCCGCACGGCGACTGGCGGATTTCCTGGAGTTTTTCTTCGTGCACGAGCATGTGGCGCGGTATTTGACGCCCATCGCCGATCGCCAGGAACCGTGGTGGTTTTTCGCCGGCGTGTTCTTGGCGGGCAGTATGCCGTGGACCTTGCCGGCGTTGCGGGTGTTGGGCGGCGGTTGGCGGGCGCGCACGCCGGCCGCCGGCGGCAAATTCCAGCCCACGGTGTTCCTGTGGGTTTGGGTGGTGTTCATCGGTGTCTTTTTCTCGCTGTCCGATTCGAAACTCATGCCCTATATTTTGCCGGTCATGCCGGCGCTGGCGCTTCTCATCGCCGCGCTGCCGGCGGAACCTCTGAAGCGTGATTTTCAGTTCACGGCGATACTGACCGCGATAGCGGGCATTAGTCTCGGGCTGGCGAGCCTCAATTGGCCTCGTGTCGTCGCATCGTCGGATCGCAGCGTGTATTTTTTACCGTTGGCAAAGCCGCTGGGACAGATCGCGCTGTTGCTCACGGTAACGGGCGCCTTTGTGCTGGTGCAGCGTGCGCGCGACGCGACCCGCGCCGGAGTATTTCTCGGGGTAGGTTGGTGTCTGGCCTGGCTGCTGCTGATACGCGCTGCCGCCTGGGTGGCACCCATTTACTCAGGGGTAAGCCTCGCGGACGCACTCACCATAGCTGACCGCGATGCGCCCCTCTACAGCGTGGGCACTTACGATCAATCCCTGACATTTTATTTGCAGCGAACCGTCACGCTCGTGGGGTATCGTGGCGAACTTGATTATGGACTACGGAAGGCGCCTGGCGTTGAGATTGCCGACGTGGAGGAATTTCTTCGCCGCTGGTCGTCGGAAACTCGAGCTTTCGCGGTGATGGAGAAAACTATGTTCGATGATCTTAAAAGCCGCGGTGTGCCGATGCGCCCGGTCGCGGAGGACGTCATTCGCGTATTGGTGGCGCGGCAATGAGCTGGATAACCTGGGCGTTGATCTTGACGGGGGTGGGTTTGAACGCCGCCGCGCAATTGCTGCTCAAAGTGGCGACCCGGCCGCTGGCGCATTTCTCACAGTTCAGTGCCGACACGCTCGGCAACGCTGTGATGATCTTGTTCAGGAGTCTGCCGTTTTGGGCCGGCATGATCTGTTATGGAGCGAGCGTGTGTGTGTGGCTAGGCGCGCTGTCCAAGGCGCCGGTGAGCACGGCGTATCCGATGTTGTCGTTGGGTTACGTCGTGGTTGCGACCGTGTCGGTGTTGTGGCTGGGCGAGAGCATGGGACCCGCCAAGGTGCTCGGAATCGCGCTGATCTGCGCCGGTGTCTTTCTGGTTTCCAGGAGTTCAGGTTGAAACCCTTTCTTCCCTTTACGCGTCCTTCGATCGATGACGAGAGCATTGCCGCGGTCGCTGATGTATTCCGTTCGGGACAATTGGCCAGCGGACCCAAGGTGCAGGCCTTCGAGGGCGCGCTCGCGGCCTACTTGGGCGGCAATCGTCATGTGCGGGTGATGACCTCGGCCACNNTCGAGATGGCGCTCGAAGTCGCCGGTATCGGTCCGGGGGATGAAGTGATCGTTCCGGCCATGAGT
Source organism: Gammaproteobacteria bacterium (assembly GCA_003165495.1). Taxonomy (GTDB): domain Bacteria; phylum Pseudomonadota; class Gammaproteobacteria; order Steroidobacterales; family Steroidobacteraceae; genus Bog-1198. The sequence continues at coordinate 3,674 of PMMB01000195.1, forward strand.
TTCGCGGCCAGCGCGAATGTGGTAGCGCGCTTGCGTGCCAAGCCGGTGTTCGTCGACATCGATTTGTCGACGCGCAATCTCGATCTCGGCAAAGTGCCCGCCGCCATCACATCGAAGACGCGCGCCATCATGCCGGTGCATTTCGCAGGCCTCCCGGTGGACATGGAGACGCTGTATGGGCTGGCCGCCGAGCATGGGCTGCGGGTCGTGGAAGATGCGGCGCATGCCATAGGGTCGCGCTACGCGGATAAGCCCATCGGCAGCTTCGGCGATCTCGTGGTGTTTAGTTTCCATCCGAACAAGAACATGACGACCATCGAAGGCGGCGCCATCACCACCGGCGACGCCGAGGCGGCGGAATTGTTCGAGCAGTATCGATTCCACGGCATCAAACGCAATCCCGCCGGCGAAGTGGATGTCATGTTCCCGGGAGCGAAGAGCAATCTCACCGACATAGCGGCGCAGGTCGGCATCGATCAGCTGCGCCGCTTGGACGGATTCAACGCGCGGCGCCGTGCGCTCGCCGCGCGCTATTTCGAGGAACTCGACGGCTACTCCGGCGTGGCATTGCCGGCGCGCGGCGACTCGGGACATAGCCGGCATATGTTTCAGGTGCTCATCGATTTCCGAGCGCGCGGCATGACGCGGCCGGCATTCCAAAAAATNNATGGCCGATCGCGGCATCGGCATCGGTGTGCACTATCCGAGTATTCCCAGCCTCAAATATTATCGGGACCTGGGGTATCGGGAGGAGGACACGCCGGTTGCGGCGCGAGTCGGACGCGAGACGGTTACCCTGCCGTTATTTCCCGCGATGAGCGATGAGGATGTGGTGCGGGTGTGTCGTGAGCTTCGAGAAGTATTGAAGTGACGCTTGGGCTTAGGTCCGGTGTCCACCCTGTAGACGCGTGGAGCAGAGCCGCCGCGCTGGGTCGCGTCATCCCTGACGCTTGGTTGTTGCGAGCAAAAAAAGGATGGTGCAAACTGCCGCTGATCGATTCAGCTCCAAAGGAACTCTGCCATGAAGCGTCTAATGACTCTTGCCCTGGGCTGCGCGGTGTTTGCCGCGCCGTTGCACGCGGCATTGAAGACCGGTGTCCAAGCGCCCGATTTCACCACCCAGGCGACTCTCGCAGGCATGCCGTTCAAGTTTTCCCTGGCCGATGCGCTGAAGAAGGGTCCGGTCGTGTTGTATTTTTATCCGGCGGCATTCACGCCGGGCTGCACCGTTGAAGCCCATGAGTTCGCCGAAGCCACCGACAAATTCAAGGCCCTGGGCGCCACGGTGATCGGCGTGTCGCACGATCCCATTGATACGCTCAATAAGTTCTCGGTGAGCGAATGCCGCAATAAGTTTGCGGTGGCGTCCGATGCCGATCAGAGCATCACCAAAGCCTACGACGCCGTGCTGGCCGCCAAGCCCGAGTATGCGAATCGTACTTCCTATGTGATCGCGCCCAGCGGCAAGATCATTTATGAGTACACGGCGATGGATCCCGGGCAGCATGTCGGGAACACCATGGCCGCCGTCGAGAAGTGGAAGGCGGGGCACAAGGGATCTTAAGGCCTTGGCATTTCCCCTCTGCGGGGCCGGGTCGGCTGGCCGACCAGCCGCCGCGCCGCCTAACTAACGACCGTCAGTCGCGCAATTCGACGTTGCCGGCTTTCCCGCGAAGCGCGACCTGATCCACTCGAGCTGGTCCGGCGTCGAGTTCTCCATGGTCGGATCATGGTCGAGACCTGGGTAGCTGCGAAACGTCACTAGCTGCTTCGCGGCGCACATTTGTTTGACTGCGGCGCGCACGCCCGCGATGGGCACGGTCTGATCCGTCTCGCCGGCGATCACGAACAGTGGGCCGCCGATGGGCGCATTGGCCACCGTATTGCCTTCGAAAAAGCGGTGAATCCATACGCTTTTTTCCCACGTCGGACGCAATAGCGTGCCGCTGGGCACCGCGGCATAGGTCGCATATCCGTAGTAAAAGCAGCCCTTGGTCGTGACGTCGGTATAGTGCTCGAGCACGCTATCCGATAACAGGTCATGCGGTTCGAACTCTGGATACCGCGCGTGGATTCCGGCGGCCATGAAGGCCAGATAAAAGCCGACGCCCGGCGTGTTGCTCAAATGACTGAAGAAATCCACCTCTCGCGCAACTCCCGCCACGGACACTGCGCCGAGGTAATTGGGATCCTTGAGATCGTGCTCTGCTTCGGCCACGCCCCAGGCGGCGAGCCCGCCTTGCGAATGCCCATCGACCACCCATTTCGATCCCAGGCTGCGCACGGCCGCACGGGCCGCCGGAATCGAGTAGACGACATCGTGCGCTTGCGCCAGCTTGTTGACGTACTGGTGCGGTCCCTTGGTCCCCAGTCCATGGTAGTCGGTGGCCACTACCGCGAATCCGGCGGCGACCATGGGCATCAGCCCCTCATCGCCGTAGTACACGTCCTTCATGGCGGACGGCGCGCACAGGCGGGCAACGCCGCTGGTGCCGTGCGCCCAGGCAATGACCGGCCAGCCCTTTGGGCCAGGCGTTCCGCCCGGGATCAGTACCACCCCCGAGGTGGCGACGTCCTGTCCGATCGCGTCCACTGAGTGATACAGAATTCGCACCGCGGTGGCGCCCTTCGGCAAGGAATAACCGGCGAAGGCCTCCTTGCGCAGCAGATCGCCCGGCTGGGTCGCGGCTAGATTCATAGGCGTCGAATAGAAATCGGTGATGGGTAGCCGATCGGCTTGTTCCATCGCCGCGGCCTCCACCAGTGTTTTAGGCATCTCCTGCGCGTGCACCTGGCTCATGCCCGATAACACGAGCGCGTATCCGAGCGCCCCAAGCGCCGAACGCACACCGACCCTATGCATTTTTGTTGTTGTCACCGCCATCCTCTCCCGTGCCTATTTTGGTTCGAATTTCAAGGCCACGCCGTTCATGCAGTAGCGCTCGCCGGTGGGCTGCGGCCCGTCCGGGAACACATGTCCCAAATGTCCGCCGCAGCGGGCGCAGTGCACTTCGACGCGCGCCATGCCGAGACTGCGATCCGAGGTTGTGCCCACCGATTTAGGTAAGGGCGCGAAGAAACTCGGCCAACCCGAGCCGCTCTCGAATTTCGAGGACGATTCAAACAGCGGCAAGCCGCAGGCTGCGCAGGCGTACATGCCGGCGCGATGTTCCTTGTTGAGCGGGCTGGTGCCGGCGCGTTCCGTGCCGTGCTTGCGCATGACGGAGAAGGTCTCGGAGGGTAATTCCTTCTTCCACTCTTCATCGGAGCGCTTGATCGGTGATTCTGGGGTGTCATTCATGGGGGTGTTCTCCACGGCGATTCGAAAGCCACATAACATGCTATCAAACAACCCGCGACCAGCCCCGAATTCATTCGAGCCCATGGCGAGGCCAATCGGCTAGCCATGCGCCCGTGGCATGAGCAGTTTGGCTATCAGTGAGGTCCACCCCGACTGGTGCGATGCGCCGACGCCGCGGCCGGTGTCGCCATGAAAATACTCGTAGAACGGAATGCAGTCCTGGTAGTTCGGGTCTGTCTGTAGCTGCGGCTGATGACGCAGCACGGCCCGCTCGCCGTTGGCGTCCTTCAAGAAGATGCTTGCCAGGCGATGCGACAACTCGGTGGCCACTTCGTCGATGGTGAGATAGTGGCCCGACCCCGTCGGGCATTCCACCTTGAAATCATTGCCGTAGTAATGATGAAATTTCTGCAGCGACTCGACGATGAGAAAATTCATCGGGAACCAAATCGGCCCGCGCCAATTGGAATTGCCGCCGAATTGCCGCGACTCGGATTCTGCCGGCGCGTAGCGCACCGACAAATCCGTGTGGTCCACCTTGAACACGTAAGGATGTGCGAGGTGTGCCCGCGACAGGGCTCGTACGCCGTAGTCGGACAGGAATTCGGACTCATCCAGCATGCGCTGCAATAGCTTTTTCATTCGATGGCCGCGCAGCAGCGACAACAGCCGCCGCTCGCCGCGGCCCGGCGATTGCCAATGCGACACGAGATTCGCCAGATCCGGCCGGTGCTTCAAGAACCATTCGAGACGCTTCCTGAAACCCGGAAGTCTTTCCAACAACTCCGGTTCCAAAGTCTCGACCGCAAACAAGGGAATCAACCCCACCATGGAGCGAATCCGCAGCCGCACCCGTGCATCGTTCGGCAAATTGAGCACGTCGTAAAAGAACTGATCTTCTTCGTCCCACAGACCGACGTCGGCGCTGTACATGCAGCTCATCGCCTCGGCGATATTCAAGAAATGCTCGAAGAATTTGCTGGCGATGTCCTCGTACACATGATTGTGTTGGGCGAGCTCCAGCGCGATGCGCATCAAATTCAGCGAATACATCGCCATCCAGCTGGTGCCGTCCGATTGATTGATGTAGCCGCCGGTGGGCAGCTGCGCGCTGCGGTCGAACACACCGATATTGTCCAGGCCCAAAAATCCCCCTTGAAAAATATTCCGGCCCAGGTTGTCCTTGCGATTCACCCACCAGGTGAAGTTCAGCATCAGCTTGTGAAACACGCGCTCGAGAAACTCGAGGTCGCCATGGCCGCCGCACTGCTTGCGGTCGATTTGATACACGCGCCAGGCGGCCCAGGCGTGCACCGGCGGATTCACGTCGCTGAACGCCCATTCATAGGCGGGTACTTGGCCGTTGGGGTGCATGTACCATTCGCGCGTCAGCAGCACCAATTGATGCTTGGCGAACTCGGCGTCGATCAAGGCGAAGGGGATGCAATGGAACGCCAAGTCCCAGGAGGCGTACCAGGGATACTCCCATTTGTCGGGCATGGAGACGATGTCGGCGTTGTTGAGATGGCGCCATTCGATATTGCGGCCGTGCAGGCGCGACTCCGGCGGCGGTGCTTGGCCGGGATCGCCCTTGAGCCAGCGCGGAATATCCAAGTAATAAAACTGCTTGCTCCAAATCAGTCCGGCGAACGCCTGCCGCTG
>PMMB01000036.1:0-5201 GCA_003165495.1 Gammaproteobacteria bacterium
GGAGCATAAGGCGGTGCTGGATCCGTGCCGAGAACTCGAACGACGCGGCTGGCGAGTCACTTACCTGGCGCCCGATAGCGGGGGTGTGATACAGCCCGATCAGGTCGCCGCGGCGCTGCAGCCAGACACGGTGTTGGTGTCCATCATGCACGTCAACAACGAGATCGGCGTCATCCAAGACATCTCGAGCATAGGCGCGATCTGTGCACAGCACGGCGGTGCACGGCTGCACGTGGACGCGGCGCAGAGCATCGGCAAAAGTGCCGTCGACTTTGCGCAGTGCGGCGTGGATCTGATGTCGCTGTCGGCGCACAAGGCGTACGGCCCCAAGGGTGTCGGCGCGCTGTTGGTATCGCGGCGTGGCGGCGGCCTTGGACACCGCGCGCGCGTGCAACTGACGGCGTTGCAATTCGGCGGCGGACAGGAGCGGGGCCTACGGGCGGGCACCGTGGCGACCCATCAAGTGGTCGGCATGGGGCTGGCGTTCGAGCTGGCGCGCGCGGCGCCGCCATCGGAAGCCGAACGCATCGCGCTATTGCGCGAACGCCTATGGCAGGGGTTGGCATCGCTCGGCGGTATATTTCGCAATGGGGATGCGAAGCACGCGGTGCCTCACGTGCTCAATGTCTCAGTCGAAGGAGTCGAAGGCGAGAGCCTGCTCGCCGCGGTGCGGGGGCGCCTCGCGGTCTCGACCGGCTCCGCCTGTAGCTCGGCACTGCAGGAACCCTCCTATGTGTTGCGCGCCTTGGGCCGCGACGACACTTTAAGCGAAAGCAGCCTGCGGTTCGGGTTGGGCCGCTTCACCAGCGAGCGCGATATCGACACGGCCGTGGCGGTCGTAACTGAAGCGGTATCGCGCTTACGCCGGTTGAGCGGGCCATGAACTATAGCGAACTGACCCTGCACTACTTCCAGACTGCTGCGGCTGCGGGGGTTCTCACCGGTCCCGATGTTTACCGTGGCGCTGCCGGTAGCCGTGCGCGGGGAACCTGGGTGCAATTCGACGTGCAAGTTAATTCCGGGATCATCCGGGCAGCGAGGTTTTTGGCTTTCGCCTGCCCGCATACCATCGCGGTGGCGGCATGGGTTGCCGAGCACGCGGCCGGACCTGTGTCTCGGGCGGCGCTGCCCGAGAGCGTGCAGGATTTGAGCGAGCGATTTGCGGTACCGGTCGAGAAGCGCGGACGGCTTTTGCTCATCGAAGACGCGTGGCTTGCCGCGGTGACCGGTGCACTGCAGCGCTGTTGCCATTGAGGACTCGCCTAGCGCCCCCACCTCCAGGGGGCGGCCCCGTGCCGTCCAGGCATGTGGTTGCGGAAAAACACGCCCTGGTTCCGTGCTCATGGGACATTGGCGTGTTATGTATAGGGTATCGGTCAGGTATTTGGCCGTAGCTTAGAGGGCAGCGCGGTATGGCGATATTGTTGACGGAATCGGCGGCTGATCGGGTTCGATCTCACTTGGCGCAACGCGGAGCCGGTCTGGGTTTACGCGTCGGTATCAAGAAAACCGGCTGCTCGGGATTCGCGTATGTCGTGAATTATGCTGATGAAATTCATCCGGAAGACGCGGTTTTTGAGGCGCGCGGGGTGAAAGTGGTGGTCGATCCCTTAAGTCTGCCGCTGATCGACGGGACCATAGTGGATTTTGTCAAACAGGGTCTGAACGAGGCCTTCAAGTTCCAAAACCCGAAAGCCAAGGGCGAATGCGGCTGCGGCGAGAGTTTCAACGTCTGACGGGCCGACCTTGCGGTCGTTTAGACCTAGTGGGAGACCGGGGTTTTTCCAAGTAATACAGGGACTTCGGTTGTCATCCTGATTGCTTGAGCGCGCCCGCTCCAGTACACTTCGCGGTCTTTGTCGGCCCCTTAAGGGGCGGATCCCCCAATTCTTGCCCGAGGTCCTCATGCCAGTCGAGCGTACTCTTTCCATCGTCAAGCCGGACGGCGTCGGCCGTAATCTGATCGGCGATGTTTATCGCCGTTTTGAGAAGGCGGGCTTGCGACTGGTGGCGGCGCGCATGATGCAGCTCTCGCAGGCGGAAGCGGAGGGCTTTTACGCGGTGCACCGCGAGCGTCCGTTCTTCAAGGATCTGGTGCGCTTCATGACGTCGGGTCCGGTGATGGTGCAAGTGCTCGAGGGTGACGGCGCGATCGCAAAGAATCGCGAGGTCATGGGCGCCACCGATCCGAAAAAGGCGGCCAAAGGCACGATTCGCGCCGATCTTGCCACCAGCATCGACGAGAACATCGTCCATGGTTCGGATGCGCCGGATACTGCGGCGCGGGAAATCGCCTTCTTCTTTCGGGAAATTGAGCTCTGCCCGCGTACGCGCTAGCGTAGGCGCGCGCAATACAGGAGACACCACTTGGCCGGCGAACGCGTGAATTTACTTGGGCTTCCCCGCGCGGAACTCGAGGCATTCGTCGCGACGCGTCTCGGCGCCAAGCCGTTTCGCGCGCGCCAGCTGATGAAGTGGATCTACCGGCGGGGCGCGGCGGATTTCTCGGCCATGACCGATCTTGCGCAGGACTTTCGTTCGCAGTTGAGTGATGTCGCGAGGATCGCAGTTCCTGAAATCGTGACCGAGCAGGTATCGAGTGACGGCACGCGCAAATGGATGTTGCGCATGGACGAGGTACAGGGAATCGAGACGGTCTACATACCCGAGCCGGATCGCGGCACGTTGTGCATCTCGAGCCAAGTGGGTTGCGCCATGGATTGTACTTTTTGCTCGACCGCGCAGCAGGGGTTCAATCGCAACTTGAGCGTCGCTGAAATCGTCGGGCAGGTGTGGCTGGCGCACCGTGAATTGACCGAATCGCGCCCGGGCCACGGCGACGGCCGCAGCGGCGATGCGCGCGCGAACATCACGAACATCGTGTTCATGGGCATGGGCGAACCGCTCGCCAATTACCGCAATGTCGTACCGGCCATGCGGATATTTCTCGACGATTTGGGGTACGACTTGTCGCGGCGCCGGGTGACGTTGAGCACCTCGGGGTTGGTTCCGCAGATTTATAAATTGGCGGAAGAATGCAATGTCGCGCTGGCGGTGTCGCTGCATGCCCCGAACGATGAATTGCGCAACGATCTCGTGCCCATCAATCGGAAACATCCGATCGACGAATTGTTGGCGGCATGTTGGCACTACATCGACATGCAAAACGGCCGCAGCGTCACTTTCGAGTACGTCATGCTCGACGGCGTGAATGACAAACCCGAGCANNTGAAGTTTCGCGACATTCTCAATGAGCACGGCGTCATCGCCACGATTCGCAGGACGCGCGGTGACGACATCGATGCAGCCTGCGGCCAATTGGCGGGCCGAGTCACGGATCGCACGTCCGTGCGGCTCGGCACCAAACTGACTCCTGCGTCACGCGCGCCGGCGGAGGTTCGATGAAATCCATTTCGGTGAAGATGCTTGGCGTGATTCTCGGGCTGTGCTTGGCCGCCTGTTCGCACAATTCGGACTTTAAAAAGGCGTCGCCCAAAGTGACGGCGGCCACCAATATGCAGCTCGCGATCGAATACATGAAGCTCGGGAAATTGGCGGCGTCGCGTGACTTCATGGAGCGTGCGCTTAGTCAGGATCCGGGAAACCCGGACGTGCAAATGACGGCGGGCCTCGTCTATGAACGGCTGAACGACATGCCAAAGGCCGAGCGCGCCTATTCCACCGGCTACCGACTCGGAAAGACAGACCCGAACATTCAAAATACCTATGCCGGATTCCTGTGCCGTACCGGCAAAGCCGTCGCGGGCGAAAAACTATTCGCTCAAGTCGCGCGCAGTGCGCTGTATCAAACACCGGAAGTGGCGCTGGTCAACGCCGGTGTTTGCGTGCGAGGCGCCGGCGACATGGTCGACGCCGAGCGGTATTTCAATCAGGCGTTGGCGATTCGTCCGAATATGCCCGAGGCCATGCTGCAACTCGGGAATATCGCATTCGATCGCGGCGATACCGCACAGGCGCTCGATGTCGTGAAGCGCTACCTGGCGGTGAATCCGCCGGTTTCGGAAGTCCTCTGGCTGGGTTTTCGGGCGGAACGCAAGCTGGGCGATAAGACCGCGGCGGCGGGATACGCGCGGCGCGTGCAGACTGAATTTCCCGATTCGCAGCAGGCGCAAATGATGCGTTCCGGCGTCGATCGATGACCGGTCTCGCCGCAACGACCGGAGCGCGGCTCAAGGCCGAGCGCGAACGTCGAGGATTGAGTTCGCAAAAGGCGGCCGATGAGTTGCATCTCGACGGCTGGATCATCGATGCGCTCGAGGCCGAAGATTACGAGCGCATTGGTCCGTCGGTCTACGCCAAGGGCCATTTGAAGAGATACGCGGCGTTGTTGGGATTGCCCTCCGCCGAAATTATGGCCGGTTACGAATCCCGTGCGCAGGCACCGAAGCCGCCGGCCTCGCAGCCGGCCAATGTCAGGCTGCGCACCGATCCGCCGGCCGCGAGTAATTTACCTTGGCCACAGATGGTGATTTCGGTCGCGGCTGTGTTGCTGGTCCTTGGGGTGCTCTGGTGGAAGCCGTGGCACCAGCGCGCTGCGCCGGTGAATAGCGAGCCACTGGCGGCGAATCCAACTGCACCATCCGCCGACGGCGCAACCGAATCTGACGTGGCCACTATGCCGCCATCATCGACGACGTCATTTGGGTCGGCACCGCCCATGACGTCGGCGGGCACCTCCGCGGCGATACCGGCCACGCAGGCGACGGCGTCGGAGCCCGATGCGATGGCAGGGATGGGCCGCGCGCGCCTGCGCTTAAGCTTTTCCGCGGACTCGTGGGTGGATGTGCATGACGCGGCGGGCCGACGGGTGTTCGCAGGCAATGGCCACGCCAACAGTGTGAAGGTCATCTCCGGTACCGCGCCCATGCGTGTGTACTTGGGCTTCGCGAGCGGCGTGCAACTCGAGATCAACAACCGGGCGGTCGCGATCGGGCCGCAATTCGTGGCCGGCGATGTGGCGCGCTTCGAGGCCGGCGCCGACGGAGTCTTGCGCCGCGATTCTCGCAGCGCGGCGCCGCCCGCCGCGGCGCCGCCCGGCGCGGCGACACCCGGCGCGGCGACACCCAGCGTGCAAACGCGCAACGCGCGCCCAATCGGCTGATCGGAGAGGGTTCTTGAGCAAGATTATCGAGCCCTTGCGTGGCGTACACGATGTGCTGCCCGCGCAAATCGCAGCCTGG
>PMMB01000036.1:5271-39690 GCA_003165495.1 Gammaproteobacteria bacterium
AACGGAATGCTGCGCGAGGGCCGCCTACGCGTCTGGTGCATGGGACCGATGTTCCGGCGCGAGCGGCCGCAGGCGGGGCGCTACCGCCAATTTCATCAAATCGATGCGGAGGCATTCGGATTCGAGGGACCGGATGTCGACGCCGAAATCATTCTGCTGTCGGCGCGCTTGCTGCGGCGTCTAGGATTGACCCGCACGAAGCTGTTGGTCAATTCGCTGGGAACTCCCGCTTCGCGCGCGGCGTATCGCGTTGAGCTCGCCGCCTATTTCAGCGCGCACGAGGCCGCGCTCGATGAGGACAGCAAACGGCGGCTCAAAGTCAATCCGCTGCGAATACTCGACAGCAAGAATCCGGACATGCAGCGCATCGTCGCCGGAGCGCCGCAGTTGCTCGATTCCCTGGATGCGGAGTCGCGGGCGCATTTCGAGTCTTTGTGCGCACACCTGCGCAGTGCCGGCATCGAGTATCATATTGAACCGCACCTGGTCCGCGGACTCGACTACTACACCCGCACGGTTTTCGAGTGGACGACGGATGCGCTCGGTTCGCAGAGTACGGTGTGTGCCGGGGGACGCTACGATGGCTTGGTGGCCCAATTGGGCGGTGCCAGCACGCCCGGGATCGGCTGGGCCATGGGACAGGAGCGGATCGTCATGCTCCTCGAGAAGCAGGGATTGGGCCTGCAGCGCGACAGGCCGCAAGTTTATTTAGTGCTGGTGGGGGAACGCACGGAGATCGCAGGTTTCAAACTGGCGGAGCAATTGCGCGACGCCTGGCCGGATCTCGCGTTGCAAATCAATCTCGGCGGCGGGAGTTTCAAGACGCAATTCAAGCGTGCGGATAAGAGCGGCGCGCAGTATGCGATTCTATTGGGGGATGACGAAGTGGCGCGGGGCGTGGTTGCGGTGAAGGCTTTGCGCCAGGAGCTGGCGCAGGAGGAATGTCCCATCGCCCAAATCAGTGAACGCTTGGGGATCTTGTTGGGTCTTAGGGGCGGGTAGCTAGCGGAGAAGCCATGGCAGACGAATATTTGACCGATGACGAACAATTGGAAGCCGTCAAGCACTTGATAGCGGAGTACGCCCCGTGGTTGATCGGCGGTGTGCTGGTGGGCGCCGCCGTGTTTTTCGGCATTCGGTATTTCCAGAGCTACACCAACGAGCGTGCTTACAAGGCTGCGGCGCAATTTAGCGCCATGACCGCCGCGCTCCAGTCGAACGACTACACGAAGTCCCGGCAAATTGCCGATGGACTCATCAAAGACTTCGCAAGTTCACCTTATGCCGACCAGGCGCAGCTGACATTGGCGCGACTCGACGTCGACGACGGCCAGTTCGACAAAGCCATCGCGCCCCTGACGCAAGTCATGAACGGCTCGAAGGACACGGAACTGCGGCAAATCGCCCGCGTGCGCCTGGCGCGAATTTTGACCGATCAGGGCAAGCCGGACGAAGCGATCAAGACGCTGGCCGAACCAATACCGGCCGCGTTCGCGGCGCGTTACCACGAGGTACGCGGCGACGCATATGCTGCAAAGAAAGATATCCCCGACGCGCTCACCGAGTACCAGGCAGCGCTGGGGGCGGCCGATGCGGGCGGTGTCAATGCCTCATTGCTGGAATTGAAGATTCAGGATCTCGGCGCCGCCCCGGCGCCGGTTGCGAAAGAGGTTAAACGCTGATGCGCTTATTGCTTCCTTTGGGCCTGGCGGCGCTGCTGATCGCGGCCGGTTGCAGCAAAGATAAAGACGTCGAGCCGCCGGCGGTTTTAGTCGATTTCCCGGCGAAGCTACCGGTGAAAAAGCTCTGGAACGAGGGCGTCGGCGGCGGCAAAAAGCAAATAGTGCTGCGCTTAGGGTTGGGGCCCGCGGTCGACAACGGCGTGGTGTTCGCAGCCTCGCACAAGGGTGAGGTACTCGCCGCATCGCTGGACACTGGGCGCCACATTTGGGTCAAGAATCTAAAAATGCCGATATCGGCGGGGCCGGCCGCAGGCGCAGGGCTGGTCGTGGCGGGCACCAGTAAGGGCGTCGTCGTGGCATTGGACGGAGCCACCGGGCGCGAGCTGTGGCGCTCGCGCTTGAATTCCGAGCTGCTGTCCGCTCCGGCGATCAGCGAGAAAGTCGTCGTCATTCGTTCGGTTGACGGCCGGCTCCACGGCCTCGACGCGCACAACGGCAAGGAACTGTGGTCGGTCGAACAACAGGTGCCGCGCTTGAGTCTGCGTGGCACGGCGATACCGATCATCGCCAAAGAGGTGGCGATCAGCGGCTTCGACAACGGCAAGGTCATGGCGGTGTCGCTCAACACCGGCGATACGGTTTGGGATACGGCGTTGGCCTCGCCCCACGGCCGTACGGAACTCGACCGGCTGGTCGATATAGACTCGGCGGTTCGCGCGGTAGGCGACAACGTGTTCGCCACGGGCTTCCAAGGTCGCACGGCGATGCTCGCACTCGATTCGGGTCAAATCTGGTGGGCACACGACATGTCGAGCTATCGAGGCTTGGCGGTCGACGACGACAATTTATATGTGACACAGTCCGATGGCATCGTGGTTGCGCTGCGCCAGCGCGACGGTTCCGAGCTATGGCGCAATCAGAAATTGAAGCTCCGGCGCCTGAGCACGCCGGTGCTGACGAGTACCGCGGTCGTGGTCGCCGATTTCCAGGGCTATTTGCATTGGCTGGACAAGACCACCGGTGAACTCGTCGCCAGGGAGCGTATCGCCAAGGAACGTGTTACCAGTTCACCCGTGGCGGTAGGCGATACCATCGTCGTGCTAACCGACGGCGGCAAGTTGGCCGCATTCCGCTCGACACCCGCGGCGCCCGTGGCCACCACTGCGGTGCCCGCGACTCCGCCGACACCGTAGGCAACGTGCTGCCGGTAGTCGCATTGATCGGCCGGCCGAATGTAGGCAAATCGACCTTGTTCAATGCCATGACCGGCACCCGCGATGCATTGGTAGCGGACCTGCCGGGACTCACCCGCGATCGGCAATACGGATTCGCGCGGCGCACCGAGGTGCCCTGCATCGTGGTGGACACCGGTGGCCTGGTCGAAAACGCCGGCGTCATCGAAACTTTGATGATCGCGCAAACCGAACGCGCGATCAGCGAGGCGGATCGGCTCATCGTACTGGTGGATGGCCGTGCGGGCGTCACGCCGCAGGATCAATTCGTGGCGCAACTGGCGCGGCGCAGCGGCAAGCCACTGTTCTTGGCGGTCAACAAAACCGAAGGCTTNNGACCAAGGCGTGATTTCGCTGCTCGAGGCAGCTCTCACGGGGTTGACGCCGGACCCGCAGGACGGTCCTGAAACGACAGGCATCAAAGTGGCCGTCATCGGCCGCCCGAATGTCGGCAAGAGCACCTTGATTAACCGCCTGCTCGGCGAGAAGCGCATGGTGGAATTCGATCAGCCCGGCACCACGCGCGACGCCGTGCTGGTGCCGTTCGAACGCGACGGCGAGCGCTACACGCTGATCGACACCGCCGGGCTGCGGCGCCGCTCGCGCGTCGAAGAGGCCGTCGAGAAATTCAGCGTCATCAAGACCCTGCAGGCGATTGAGACGGCTCACGTGGTCGTCGTGGTGATGGATGCGCACGACAACGTCGCCGAACAAGACGCGAGTCTGTTGGGCACCGTCATCGAAGAAGGCAGAGCCGTTGTGCTCGCCGTCAACAAATGGGACAACATTCCCACGGAACAGCGCGACCTGATTCGCCAGCAAATCGAACAGCGCCTGCAATTCGCCGATTTTGCGCCGCTGCATTTCATCTCGGCGAGGCACGGCAGTGGTGTCGGCGAACTATTCGCCGCAGTGCGCAAGGTGTATGCCGCCGCCACTCGCGACATGGGCACCCCTGAACTGACACGGGTGCTCGAAGCGGCCGTCGAAAGCCATCAGCCGCCGCTGGTCAGCGGCCGCCGCATCAAGCTGCGTTACGCTCACCAGGGCGGCCGTAACCCGCCCGTGGTCGTCATCCACGGCAATCAGACCGATCATGTACCGGACGCCTACCGCCGCTACCTGGTCAATGTCTACCGCAAGGCATTCGATTTGATGGGCACACCGGTACGCGTCGCATTCCGCGGCGACGAGAACCCTTTCGCCGGCAAGCGAAATCCCCTGACACCCCGTCAAGTGCGCAAACGCAAGCGGCTGATTCAGCGTAATAAGCGCTAGGCCAACATTTGCTAGACTAAGCGCCAAGGTCGGCGGGCGGCGTAATGGCGGGTTGTCCAGTGCTGCAATTCACAAAGACTAAAGCCTTCCGTATTTCTGCGGTCCTGGTCGTGCTGGTGGCGCTGTACGCCCTGGCCGGGTTCGTGCTGGCTCCCAGGATTCTGCGCTCTGCGCTGATGGAAGACATTCCCAAGAGCTTGGGTGTGACGCCGACGGTGGGTGAAATCCGCTTCGATCCCTTTCGCTTCCAGCTCGAGATCAAGGATTTCTCGTTGGCCGCCCCGAGCGGGGAAAAATTGCTCGGCTTCGGCCGGTTGTTCGTCGATTTCGAGTTGTCCTCGATCTGGCACCGCGCGTATTCATTCGCCAACGTCGACATCGATGCACCCTCCGTGAATGCCGTTGTGGCGCACGACGGGAATCTCAATCTCTTGCAGCTCAAGCCGAAAACTCCTCCGGCAAAACCGCAGGAGTCGAAGCAGCCGTTGCCGAATATCCGGATAGGTTCGTTCAAAGTCAGCAAGGCACTGGTGACGTACGAGGATCGCAGCCGGCCGACCGCGTTCGCGACGCGCCTGGATCCGATCAATTTTGAGTTGGTGAACTTCACCACCGGAGTCGAAGGCGGCCGATTTACCTTCACCGGCTCCTCGACGCTCGGTGAACGAATAGAGTGGCACGGGCACTTGTCGTTGCAGCCGATCGAATCCGACGGCGAGTTTCAAATCGACGGGCTGCGAGCCCACACGATTTGGGAATATCTCGAAGATCGCCTGACTTTCGTGGTCAATTCGGGCACCATCGATCTGAACGCGACCTACAAGTTTTCCTTGCAAGACGCTGTCGAATTGCAAGCGGCAGTATCGAAGATCGCGGTCAGCGATCTTGCCGTCAGGCCTAAGGAATCGGACATCGATTGGATTACGGTGCCTTCGCTGCTGTTGAGCGGGACCACCGTGGATCTCCTGAAACGGCAGGCTCACGCCGATGCGCTGTCGCTCACGGGGGTGAAGCTGGTTACATGGCTGGAGCCCGACGGTTCGTTCAATTTACTCAAACTTGCGCGGTCACCCGTGGCACCGGCGGCGAGCGGCGCGGTGACGCCCGCGACCGGCGTCGCGCCGACCACCGGTACGCCGGGCGCCGCAACCCCGTGGAAATTCGAATTACGCGAGCTTGCGCTGCGGGAGGCCAGCATTTCAGCCGAGGATCGCAGCACGTCGCCAGCGGCAAAAATGCTGTTGGCGCCGTTTTCCCTGAAGGCAGCCGGCGTGAGCTTGGATCTCGCCAAACCGGTGACGGTGAACCTCGATTCGCGCATCAACGATGCGGGTTCTTTGAACGTGAGCGGCGATGTCACGCCGCAACCGCTGTCCGCCAATGTGGCGCTGAAGCTGGACGGCGTCGATCTTAAGGCACTTCAGCCGTATATCGCCCGGCACACCTCGATGACCCTGCAGAGTGGTCGCTTGAGTGGTGACGCCAAGGTGCACTACGGCGCAAAGAAACCCGCACTGCAGATAACCTGCAATATCAGCGTCGCCGGCCTACATACAATGGACAATGCGTTGCACGATGACTTCATCAATTGGGAACGCCTAGATGTGTCGGGGGTGACCTTCCAACACGATCCCGATCGACTCGACATCGAACAAGTGATAGCGCGTAAATTGTACGCGCGCGTCATTATCGAACCGGACACCAGCTTGAATGTGAAGCGTGTATTGGCCGGTCCTGGTGCGACGCTGGTCGCGCCGGCCGCTCCCGGTGGCGCACCTGTGGTGGCAACGGCGCCCGTCCAGCCTGAGCCGGCGACAAACAAACATGCGCCAAATGAGCCTGCGCGAAATCCGGTTCCGGCGCAGGCGGCGTCCGCCGCACCTGCGCCGATGCCGATGACCATCAAGAAAATTGTGTTGCATGCAAGCCAAGCCAACTTTGCGGACCTGTCGGTGCAGCCGAATTTCGCCACCGGCATTCAGAACATCGAAGGAACGGTGCTGGGTCTGTCTTCGAATGCAAAGTCGCGGGCGAAAGTGGATATACATGGCGCAGTGGATGCATTTTCGCCGGTCACAATTACTGGTGAAGTCAATGTGTTGAGCCCGGCTCTGTACACCGACTTAGCCATGAGTTTCCGCAACATGGAACTCAGTACGTTCAATCCCTATTCCGGAAAATTCGCCGGCTACAACATCACCCAGGGCAAGCTCACGACCGAGCTTCATTACCGAGTGGACGGCCGCAAGCTCAATGCCCAGCACCACATCACCGTAGAGCAGCTTGAATTCGGCGATAAGACCGAGAGTAAGGATGCGGTATCTCTGCCGATCAAGTTGGCGGTTGCGCTGCTCAAAGACCGCAATGGCGTCATCAACCTGGATATTCCCGTGACCGGCACGCTCGACGATCCGACATTCCGACTGGGACCCATCATTTGGAAGGTCTTCGTCAGCATTCTTGAGAAGGCGGTCACCGCGCCCTTTGCCTTGCTCGGCGCCTTGTTCGGCGGGGGTCCGGATTTGCAATTCGTCGATTTCCGTCCGGGAGCGGCGGACTTGGATCCCGCCGCCGCGGATAAGGTCCGGGCCATGGTCAAAGCATTGAACGAACGACCGCAGCTCAAGATCGAAGTGCCGATCGCCTCGGTCAAAGAACTCGATCGTCCGGCATTGGTTGAGGCGCAATTCTTGGCGCAGATTCGCGCGGCGCAGGCGGGTAACGCCAGCGGCAAGAAATCGACGGCTGCCGCGCCTGAATTTGAGCAACTGGATCCGGCGGCAAAGGTTGAGTTATTGACGCAACTCTATGCCAAGAACATGGGCGGCGAGCCGAAATTCCCGCCAGATGTCACGAGCCTCAAGGCGAAGCCCGAACTCGCGGCGGCCAAGGTGGATTTTCTCAAGCGAGCGCTGCACGAGCACATGGCGATCGCCGATTCAGACCTCACGGCCTTGGGGGAACAACGAGCGAAGGCTGTACAGCAGGCCTTGCTGACGGATACCCGGGTGGATCCTGCGCGAGTGTTTCTGGTCGCCAATGACAAGGCGACGAATCGAGACGGAGAGGTCCGCCTGGAGTTATCGTTGAAATGACGCGGCACGGGAGGATGAGGGAATTCGCCGGCGGCCACGTCTCATTTCAATGCATGGATTCGTCAACGGCGCCCTCATTTGGTGCAAAGTCGGCGCGGGCATTCGCACGCAACGTGCTAACTCGCTGATCGCGTTCAAGTCTTTACGAGTGGCACAACCGGTGCTTCTGTCCGAACCCGATCCGGGTACGCAGAACACAAATCAACACCCAGCGATTAGGCGAGGGACGTCATTCGATGAAGCTCATTACCGCGATTATCAAACCATTCAAGCTTGACGAGGTGCGGGAGGCAGTGAGTGAAGTGGGCGTGCAAGGCGTCACGGTGACCGAGGTTCGCGGCTTCGGCAGGCAACGTGGTCACTCGGAGATCTATCGCGGCGCCGAATACGCCATCGAGTTCGTACCGAAGACAAAGATAGAAATCGCGGTTGACGATGCACTGGTCGATCAAGTGATCGAGGCGATTACCAAATCAGCGCAGACCGGAAAGGTAGGAGACGGAAAAATCTTTGTCTTCGACCTCGCGCAAGTCGTACGCATCCGAACGGGTGAGCGGGACGCCAGCGCCATTTAGAGTTTAAGGGAGGATTTTCTTTGATGAGTAAACTGTTTCGATTGGCCTTTCTCGGCATTTTGTCGTTGTCGATGCAGAGCGCGTGGGCGGATGGGGCAGCCGCACCGACCGAGCCTACGTTGATGGGTGTGGACAAGATCAGTGCCGGCGACACCGCATGGATGTTGACGTCCACCGCCTTGGTGCTGATGATGTCGATACCGGGCCTGGCGTTGTTTTATGGCGGCATGGTGCGCAAGAAGAACGTGCTGGCAACACTGATGCAAACCTTCGCGATAATTTGCATGGTGACCCTACTGTGGTGGGTGATCGGCTACTCGTGGGCATTCACGCCCGGCAGCCCCTTTCTGGGCGGAGCGAGTCGCGCGTTTTTCAATGGCATGACCTTCATCCATGACCCGACCAATAAACTGTCGGTGTCGCATTTGGCGTTGACCATACCCGAGACCGTCTATGCCATGTTCCAACTGACGTTTGCGGCCATCACACCGGCGTTGATCGCCGGCGCATTTGCTGACCGCATGAAGTTTTCCGCATTGTTGGTGTTCATGGCCGCCTGGTCGTTGCTGGTGTATTCGCCGATCGCCCATATGGTGTGGGAGCCGACCGGCTGGCTCAACCAGGCGGGCGTGCTGGACTACGCCGGCGGCACGGTCGTGCACATCAATGCCGGCATCGCGGGTCTTGCCAGCTGCTTGGTACTCGGCAAGCGCTTGGGCTACGGCAGAGAAGCGATGGCGCCTCACAACCTCACGCTGACGTTGATCGGCGCCTCCCTGTTGTGGGTAGGCTGGTTCGGATTCAACGCGGGCTCGGCGGGCGCCGCCGATGGGCGCGCCGGCATGGCGATGCTGGTAACGCAAATGGCCACCGCGGCCGCTGCGCTCGCATGGATGTGTGCCGAATGGGTCAGCAGGGGCAAGCCTAGCGTGTTGGGTATCGCTTCGGGCGCGGTTGCGGGCTTGGTCGCCATCACGCCGGCATCCGGCTTTGTGGGTCCGATCCCGGCCGTGATCATCGGCATCGTTGCGGGGGTCGTATGCTTCATCGCAGCAACCTCCCTGAAGCACGTGCTGGGCTACGACGACTCGCTGGACGCGTTCGGTGTGCATTGCATCGGCGGCATTATCGGTGCGCTGCTCACCGGCGTATTCGTCAGCAAGGAGATCAGCGGCGCCGAGGGTTCCGTACTCATTCAGCTCAAGGGCGTCGCTGTCACCGTCATTTATGGATTTGCGGCGAGTTTCGTGATTTTGAAAATTATCGATAAGACCATCGGCCTGCGCGTCACCGAGGAGCAGGAACGCCAAGGTTTGGATATTTCTCTGCATGGGGAAAGTATCGAGTAACCCGGNNAGGAAACGAGTTAAGGCAGGAACAACTCGGGATCGACCCAGGCGTGATTGAGATTCAAGCCCCAGTGCAGGTGGGGTCCGGTCGCGCGGCCGGTCATGCCGACGGCGCCGATGCGAGTCCCCGCTGCCAGGCGTTGTCCGGGCTTCACGTCGATTGAACTCAAATGGCAGTACATGCTGATCAGGCCGCGGCCATGGTCGACGAAAACGGTGTTGCCGTTGAAAAAGTACTCTCCCGTGTCGACCACCGTACCGGCGATGGGTACCAGCACCGGGGTGCCAGCCGGCGCCGCGATGTCCATGCCGCTGTGCGGGTTGCGCGATTCGCCGTTGAAGATGCGCCGCATGCCGAATGAGCTGCTGCGGGGACCGGGTACGGGTTGATGTAGGCGCAGGGATTCCGGCGGCGGTTCCGTCCAGTGACTCAACGCATGCTCGATGCGGATTTTATCCTGGTTGACCCGCGCAAGATCCGCGGCCGACAGGTTGACCTGTCGCGGTGCAACCTTGAGGGATTGGCTTGCGTATCGTTTGTCGCCTACCGGAAATTCGATTTCCTGTCTGCCATTGGTTACGCGCACGATCACCTGCTGCATTCCCAGCGGCGCCGACAGCGGGATGCCGATCACCGCCACCCACGTCGAACCGTCCTGAATCACCAACGCGCGATGCCCATCCGTGTCGACATAGGGTAGAGACTCACCGGTGGATTCCAGGCGCAGGATCTTGACGCCACCCGGCACGGCATTTTCGTGGGGCAGATCTAGGCCTGAGGCTAGCGCGGGGTTCGAGTCGATGAGCGCGAGCCCTAAGGCCATGAGCGCGAGCGCGCTGCGAGCCGCCAGTCGACCGTCGCGGACGCCCATTCTACGGATCACGACGCGCCCTCGATTTTGGCGCGAACCCGGCCTCGCGCGAGCCGCGCTTCGATGATCGTACCCGGCTTTACGTCCGCGGCATTGCGCAGAATTTCACCGCCTTCGACGCTGACGATGGCATAACCGCGCTCCAGCGTCGCGAGCGGACTGACGGCATTCAGGGTACGGATCAGGGGCAGCAATCGTTCGCGTGCGCGACGCGTTTGTTCGAGGCCTGCCGCGTGTAACCGGGCGAACAGCGCGGCGTGGCGTGCCGCCGCTTCGCGAACGCGTCCGACGGGACTGGCCTGCCACAGCCGACTTTGACTGTCGCTCAAGCGCGCGCGTCTCGAATTAAGTGCTTGCCGCCATGCGCGATACAGCTGTTCCGCCAAATTCTCCAACCGCAACAGCTGCTGCGTCAGGCGCGTAGACGGACTCACCAGCGCGGCTCGTCCCGTCAACCAGCGCAAGCGCTCGCGATGGTCTTGGAGGCGGCGGCGCAGCGCGCGCACCAAGGATTGTTCGAGTTCATCCAATCGTTGTGCCTGGGCGCCCAAGCGCGCGGCGGGGCTGACGAGTGCCGCACGCCCGGTAAGCCAGCGCAGGCGTTCCCGATGCTCCTCGAGTCGACGACGCATGCCGCGCTGCAGCCGTGCGCCGAATCGGACGAAGGTGTTGAGCCATTCTTCGGCATCGGGAACCACCAGTTCCGCGGCCGCAGAAGGTGTGGGCGCGCGCACATCCGCGGCAAAGTCGGCAATGGTGAAATCGATTTCATGGCCGACGCCGGTGATCACCGGGATGGGCGAAACCACGATGGCGCGCGCCAGGCGTTCGTCGTTGAACGCCCACAGATCTTCCAAAGAACCGCCGCCGCGGGCCAAGATCAATACGTCGCATTCGGCCCGGCGGCCGGCTACCTCAAGTGCCGCAATGATTTCCGATGCCGCTTGCGCTCCCTGGACAGGCACTGGGTAGATCAGTACGGGCGTCGCGGGAAAGCGTCTCGCCAGCACGTGCAGGATGTCGCGGACCGCGGCGCCGGTGGGCGAGGTGATGATGCCGATGCGCCGGGGAAGGCTTGGCAACGGGCGCTTACGCTCCGCGGCGAATAGGCCCTCCTGCTTAAGTTTGGCGCTCAGCTCCTCGAACTGCCGCTTCAAGGCTCCGAGGCCGGCGTCCTCCATATGATCGACGATGAGTTGGTACTCGCCGCGCGGCTCGTACAGCCCGATGCGGGCCCGTACCAACACTTTTTGACCATCCCGCGCCGTGAAGGTACACAACATATTTCGCTGCCGGAACATGGCGCAACGAACCTGCGCGGTGGCGTCTTTGAGCGAGAAATACCAGTGCCCGGAGCTGGGTCTCGCGAAATTGGAGATCTCCGCTTCCAGCCACAGGCTGCCGAATCCGCGCTCCAGCAGCACTCTGACCTCGCGATTGAGCCGCGAAACACTGTAAATGTCGCGGTCAGGCCGTGCTGGGAGGGAGGCGTTTTCGGCAAATTCCATGGGCAAATGATAGCGGTTTACCGCGCAGCAGGCGCAAGGTACAATGCGCCGCCTCTTAGATGAACCCGTGAACGCTACCCTATGCGTATTCTTGAAGAGGCACTCACATTCGATGATGTCCTGCTCGTGCCGGCATATTCCGAGGTTTTGCCCCGCGAAGTGTCGTTGGCAAGCAAGCTAACCCGCGAAATCCAAGTCAATCTACCGGTGATTTCCGCCGCCATGGATACGGTCACCGAGGCGCGCCTGGCCATTACCATTGCCCAAGAGGGCGGTATCGGCATCATCCACAAGAACATGTCGATCGATAATCAGGCGCGGCAAGTCGACCGCGTGAAGAAGTTCGAGAGCGGCGTGATCAGCGACCCGATCACGGTGAACCCGGACATGACGATTCGCCAGGTCATCGAACTAACTCGTGCGAAAAACATCTCCGGGGTGCCGGTGGTGCTCGGCACGAAAGTGGTCGGTATCGTCACGCATCGTGACCTGCGCTTTGAAACCAAGCTCGATGCTCCGGTTTCCTCCGTGATGACGCCGAAGGATCGCCTGATCACAGTGCGCGAGAACGCACCCAAAGACCAGGTGCTCGCGCTGTTACACAAGCACCGTATCGAAAAGGTGTTGGTCATCGCCGGCGACCATGAACTCAAAGGCATGATCACGGTCAAGGATTTTCAAAAAGCCACCGAATTTCCGAATGCCTGCAAAGACAGTGTGGGAAGCCTGCGCGTCGGTGCGGCGGTGGGTACCGCGCCCGACACCTTGGATCGAGTCGCGGCATTGCGCGAAGCAGGCGTCGATGTCGTCGTGGTGGACACCTCGCACGGCCACTCGCGTGGCGTGTTGGAGACAGTGGCTAGAATCAAGGCGAAGTATCCCGATATGCAGGTGATCGGCGGCAATATCGTGACCGCCGAAGCGGCACTCGATCTCGTCAAGCACGGGGCTGACGCGGTCAAGGTAGGCATCGGGCCCGGATCGATCTGCACGACGCGTGTCATAGCAGGAGTCGGCGTGCCGCAGATCTCCGCGATTGCGCGGGTTGCCAAGGCGCTGGAGGGCACGGGGGTGCCGGTCATCGGCGACGGTGGAATAAGGTACTCCGGCGATGTTGCCAAGGCACTGGCGGCGGGCGCGCACTGCGTGATGATCGGCGGTATGTTCGCGGGCACCGAGGAATCTCCCGGCGACGTGGAACTCTACCAAGGCGGCTCCTATAAGGCGTATCGCGGCATGGGATCCTTGGGCGCGATGGCGCAGGCCCACGGCTCCAGCGATCGTTATTTCCAAGACACCACGACGGAACTTGAAAAGCTCGTGCCGGAAGGCATCGAGGGACGCGTCCCCTACAAGGGCAGTCTCGTCGCTATTCTGCACCAGCTGTCGGGCGGTCTGCGCGCTGCAATGGGATACACCGGCAGCAGCAGTATCGAAGAAATGCGCACTCGCCCGCAATTCGTNNCGCATCACCAGCGCCGGCGTTCGCGAGAGTCACGTTCACGATGTGACCATCACCAAAGAAGCGCCCAACTACCGGATCGGGTGATGGCGGATATTCATTCGGACCGGGTCCTCATTCTCGATTTCGGCGCCCAGTACACACAGTTGATTGCCCGCCGCGTGCGCGAACTCGGTGTGTATTCGGAAATTTACGCCTGCGATGTCGATGGGGAGAAAATCAAGCGCTTCGCACCGAAAGCCATCATTCTCTCCGGCGGCCCAGAATCGGTGTACGACGTCAAAGGTCTTGAGGCACCCCCAGAAGTATTTTCGTCGGGCGTTCCGGTGCTTGGTATTTGCTATGGTATGCAGGCCATGGCCGCGCAGCTGGGCGGTCAAGTCGAATTATCCAGTCATCGCGAGTTCGGCGCCGCGCAAGTTCGGCCGACGGGCGACTCGCGGCTGCTCGATGGTCTCGAAGACAATCGCGACGCACAAGGGCG
Organism: Gammaproteobacteria bacterium; assembly: GCA_003165495.1. Lineage (GTDB taxonomy): Bacteria > Pseudomonadota > Gammaproteobacteria > Steroidobacterales > Steroidobacteraceae > Bog-1198. Next base: position 18,809 of record PMMB01000036.1, read on the forward strand.
CCGAGTGCTCGACGTGTGGATGAGTCACGGCGATCATGTCGTTGCGGTGCCCCCGGGATTCAAGGTCATTGGTTCGAGCGATAACGCACCGCTCGCGGCCATGGCCGATGAGTCGCGGCGATTCTATGGACTGCAGTTTCACCCCGAAGTGACACATAGCCTGCAGGGCGCCGAGATTCTGCGGCGTTTCGTCCGCGAGATCGCCGGTTGTGCGGCGAACTGGGCAACCGGCAATATCATCGAGGACAGCGTGGCGCGAATTCGCGCGCAAGTCGGTACGGATAAAGTGCTGCTCGGACTGTCGGGCGGAGTGGATTCGTCGGTATTGGCTGCGTTGCTACATCGCGCCATCGGTCCACAACTCACCTGCGTGTTCGTGGATCACGGGCTGTTGCGATTGGGTGAGGGCGATCAGGTGATGGCGACGTTTGCGGAGCACATGGGTGTGCGTGTGATTCGCGTCGATGCGGAGCAGAGGTTTTTGACGGCCCTCGCCGGCGAGGCGGATCCGGAGAAGAAGCGCAAGATCATCGGCGGGATGTTCGTGGAAGTCTTCGACGAGGAAGCGGCGAAGGTCAAGGATGTGAAGTGGCTCGCGCAGGGCACCATTTATCCGGATGTGATCGAATCGGCTGGAGCCAAGACCGGTAAAGCGCATGTGATCAAGTCGCACCACAACGTGGGCGGATTGCCGCAACACATGAAGCTGAAGCTCTTGGAACCGCTGCGCGAACTGTTCAAGGATGAAGTTCGCAAGCTGGGCGTCGGGCTTGGATTACCCAAGGACATGGTGCATCGGCATCCGTTTCCCGGCCCAGGGTTAGGCGTGCGCATTTTGGGTGAAATCCATAAGTCGCACGCCGATCTGCTGCGCCGCGCGGACGCTATTTTTATCGAAGAGCTGCGCCGCGATGATCTCTACGACAAAATCAGTCAGGCTTTTGCGGTCTTCCTGCCGGTGCGTTCCGTCGGCGTCATGGGCGATGGGCGACGTTACGATTATGTGATTGCGCTGCGCGCGGTGGAGACCATCGACTTCATGACGGCGCGTTGGGCACGTTTGCCCTACGAGTTTCTGGATCGCGTCGTGCATCGCGTGATCAACGAAGTACCGGGGATTTCTCGCGTCGTGTACGACATATCTGGGAAGCCGCCGGCGACGATTGAGTGGGAGTAACCAGGGCGCTATCCAATTTTGCCACGACTTGTGGAGGCGGGGAACAGGGAGTTTCTGTGCGGCCGTCAATTCATGCGCACTCCAGCGAGTGCATGGAGCATCCAAGATGTCGAATCCGAAATACACTGATTACAAGCCCGCCGCCCCTTACTTTAATTTGGTTCGCGGCGCCCTTGGCGATCTGGTCGTTGGCGAGCATTTCTTCGATATCGTCGCCAACGATGTCGTCTATGAGGTTCTCTATGAAGTTCCAGGTTGGCCCCGTGTAATCCGAGGGCGCAGCGAACTGATGGCGCAGTTTCGGGGTTACGTGGACAATATCGCTCTTCAATCCGCCGACAAGTTGATAATCCATATGACAGACGACCGCACTGCCGTCGTAATGGAGTATGAGGTCCATGGGACCATCCTCGCGACAGGCACGATATACAACAATCGATTTTGCTCAATCGCGAAGGTTCTGAATCGGAAGGTCGCGCACTGGCGAGATTACATGGACTCTCTCGCGGCCTGGAATGCATTGACAGCGAAGAAATAGAAGGCGGAGTTCGGGCGCGAAGGCGTAGTTCGTCTACTCAGCGTCCAACGTTTCGCGATCGTTCGCCATCTATCGCCTCCAAGCAACATTTTTTGTCGGTCAACCTGACGGTAAAAGTGGAGCGCCCTAACGCGATAGCCTATATTTGCAGACACTTGCAGGTGCCGGAGACGATTGAGTGGGATGGGGGAAGGAGTGACTGGCAGGACTGGTCGGTCCGATTTCGATTCTCGAAGGCAAGTATCCAAGAAACTCCGTTTACCGATCGGCGCTGATCGCGCGGCTACGCGCCGACGTTGCGGCAGGGAAGATCAAGTCGGAAGGCCAATTCAAATCGCCGCAAATCGAACCGACGCTCAAGCGCGATATTGAATCAGGGGTAGACCATCCGGAATTCAAGCACTTTCTCGATGAGTCTAATCGCGCTCAGCGAGCAGCGGCTTCCGCCCTGGGGCTGCTTGATGACGCGGAGTTTGGGCGTCTCAACGAGCGCGTCCGTTATGACTTGCTTATCGAGCGATACCGCGGATCATTGGTTGCCGATGGCTTCACGCTGGACTCACACCGCAAGACTGGCTTGGTGTTTCGCCGGTTGACTTCGAACCAGCGGTGGGCATTCCTATGGCGGAATTGAGTTCGGCCGCTACCTTCTCGCCGGAGGATATCGTCCCGCAGTTTCAGTGGTCGCGGGGCTTTGCGCGTGAGTCGTACGCGGAGTTCTGTCTTGCGGCTGACACGATTGTTGCCCTGGCAAAAATTGTTTTCCGCCGTATCGACGCATTGTTGTCCGATTAAGACCGCGAGGCGGCGGAGGGATTGACCAGGAGTGTGCGTGGTCAACTCAAGATGCCGGTAAAGGCCACGCCCAATCGCGTACACAGTGCGTCGAGATTCTTGTCGACGGTCCAGAGCAATGTGTCTGGAGTGAGAAGGACAGAGGCAAGCAGGGACATATCCACAGCCCCGCAGCCCAAGTCCTGCAGTCGCTCTCGCTCGATCAGTTCAAGTGTTTCCCAGAATGTCGCGACGACGGATTGCTTCAGCTTCTTCAGAGCGTCGAGCGTACGCTCACGCGGCGCCGGAGGCGTTCCGCAGGCGAGTTCCAACACAATCAGCGGATGGCACAACACTTGGTCCGTCGCCAACAGCGACTGAAGTAATCCGTTGGATTTGCGGAAATGTGCAACCCAGACCAACGAATCCGCGAGGACGGCTGCCAACGGCTGGGGACCCTATGCGGGACGTCGACGTGGAATCATCTTCATCTTCGGCGCTTGGCCGCCAAGCGCCGATAGTCGCTTCGCCGCTTGAACGCGAACGAACACTCGCATCGCTTCGCGAAACAAATCGGCCTTGTCCATACCGGGATCGGCTACGTCCAGCGCTCGCTGATAGAGTTCATCATCGATGGTAATCGTGGTTCTCAATTGCAACCCCTTTTGCGCATCGGAGATGATGCATATTAGCATCAATTAATGCATTGACAGCTCTGGGATTTCTGATGTGAATGTCGCGATTTGCGTGAGTTTGGTACCCGTAACGTACCCGTGGGCGTTATGTACTTGATTTATATATGGGTCCGCCCTTGAGTGGGAGTGAATTTGGCCTTTCGGGATCTATCGACATCTATCGGCTCCCTGGCGTAACTCACTCCGGAATGCGTGAAAGCCGGTTGCGGATCATTCTAGTTCTCAGGCGCCATCGCGTCATTATTTTGCTTGATGAGATCGTCCGGGCGAATCTCACCCTCCGGCATGGGGGGTGGATTGGGGACGGGGGGCCCGGAGTTCTCCGTGGGAATTGAAGGCTCCTTGCCGGGATCCGCGGGATGCTCCGCCATCCGCTCGGTTTGAACCCGCTCGGAGGTAGACCATCCGCCGCCCAGATCATTGATCAGAGTGACGCTCGCGGTGAGCTCGCGCAGCTGAATCTGCAATTCCGCCTCGCGAGTGCTCAGAAAGGCATTTTGCGCGACGATGACATTCGCGTAGCTATCGACGCCATTGCGATATAGCACGATCGTCAGTTCCACCGCGCGCTTCGCCGCCACCGTGGCTCTGTGTGCCTGCGTCAGTTCTTGCGACAAGATTCGGAGCGCCGCCAGATTGTCCTCCACGGATTGGAATGCACTCAACACGGTTTGCCGATAAGTGGCCACCTGGCTGTCGTTGAGCGCGCGCGCCTGGGCGACCGCTGCGCGACGCGCCCCACCGTCGAACAGCACTTGCGCCACGCTCGGTCCCACGGACCAGAACCGGTTAGGCAAGTCGAACAAACTGCCCAAGGTCGTCGACTCGTAGCCGGCTGAGCCGGTCAGCGTCAGGCTGGGGAAATACGCGGCGCGGGCTACGCCGATCTGGGCATTGGACTGCGCCACTTGCCGCTCCGCGGCGGCGATGTCCGGCCTGCGTTCGAGAAGATCGGAAGGCACACCCACCGGCATGGTCGGCAGCTGCTGATTGAAGTGTCTATACGGAATTGAAAATTTGGCGGGAGCGACGCCGATCAAGACCGCGATCGCATGCTCATACTGAGCCCGAGCGACGCCGACATCGGTCGCCTGCGCCATTGCCGACTCGAGTTGTGTTTCAGCCGACGCGATATCCGCTTCCGAGTCGACGCCGCTGTCCACCAACGTGTGGACCAGACGCAGGCTGGCCTTGTAGTCGGCGACTGTCGTCTCCAGAATGCGCCGCTGCTCATCCGCGACTCGCAGCTGAAAGTAGTCCTGCGCCAACAAGCTATGCGTGCTCAGCAGCGCGTTCGCCAACTGCGCCGCGCTTGCCTGCGCCGCATACCGATTCACGGCCACGGTGTTGCGAATGCTGCCCCATAGATCAACCTGATAAGACGCGTCCAGAGGCAACGTGAAGACATTGTGCACCCGAGTCGACGTGCCCGTTGAAGTTGCGCTCGCCGTACCCGTGGCAGTACCCGTGGCAGTACCCGTGCCTGTACCCGTGCCCGTACTCGTGCCCGTACTCGTGCCGGTAGTAGCGGCACTGGATTTTCCACGCGTCATGGATGGGTCGAGGCTGAAGGTCGGGAACAACTGGGCTTGGGCTTCCAACACGAGCGCATGTGCCGCGCGGTAATTCGCCTCCGCTGCGACGATGGTCTGATTCGATATCTCGACCCTGGCCTCGAGATCGTCGAGCTGCGGATCTTGGTATGACTCCCACCAATTGCTGCGTATTGCAGCGTCGCTGGGAATGGCGATCTTCCAACCTTGACCCGCCGGGTCGCCGGAGACTGCCTCCTTGAACGCCGCAGTCGTGACGGTCTTCGGGGGGTCGTAACGCGGCGCAAAGTTGCATCCCGTCAAAATCAGGAATCCCCCGCCGGCTGCCAGTGACGACAGTGTCCGCATGTTTTTCATGATGTGGCCGGCCCGGTAGCGGACGAGGTACCGTCCGGTGGTGCTGCAAATCCGAACTTTGAGACCCAGGAATTTAATCGGTCCATGTAAAGATAGATCACCGGCGTCGTATACAGCGTCAGCATCTGGCTCACGATGAGTCCGCCGACGATTGCTATACCCAACGGCCGCCTGAGTTCGGCACCCATGCCGGTGCCGATCGCCAAGGGCACGCCGCCGAGCATAGCGGCCATGGTCGTCATCATGATAGGCCGAAAACGCAGCAAGCTCGCCTCAAACACCGCATCTTTCGGGCTTTTGTGGTCGCGCCTTTCCACCTCGATTGCGAAGTCAATCATCATGATCGCATTTTTCTTGACGATTCCGATGAGCAGGATGATTCCAATCAAGGCGATGATGCTTAGATCCGTGTGGGTAATGAGCAGTGCCAGCAGCGCGCCGACACCGGCCGAAGGGAGCGTGGATAAGATGGTGATCGGATGAATATAACTCTCGTACAAAACCCCGAGCACGACATACACTGCCGCGATCGCCGCCGCGATCAACAGGGGTTCGGATGAAAGCGAATCGCTGAAGGCTTGAGCCGTGCCGCTGAAGGAGCCAGTGATGGTGGAAGGCACTCCGGCACTCCTTTGCGCTGCGCCGATCGAATTGACCGCATCGCCGAGCGCTACGCCGGGAGCGAGATTGAATGAAAGTGTGACGGACGGAAAGACGCTGGAATGGCTCACCGACAGAGGCGCCGTTGAGGCTTCGAAATGCGTGAACGCCGATATCGGCACCATGCCGCCGCTGCTGGAGGAGATATAGACGTTTTGCAGCGCACTCGGATCCTGCCAGAAGCTCGGGTCTACGACCATGATCACGTAGTACTGATTCAAGGGCGTGTAAGTCGTCGCTATTTCCCGTTCCCCGAAGGCGTCGTAGAGGACGCTGTCGATGGCTTGAGCCGTGATGCCGAGCCGCGTAGCCGTGGGGCGGTCGATGACCAGATTGGCCGACAGGCCCTTGTTTTGCGCGTCGCTGTTCACATCCGTCAATTGGTGGATCCCCTTCATCGCTTTGAGCAGGATCGGTCCCCAATGGTTCAGTGCCGGCAAGCTGTCGCTCTGGATGGTGTATTGGTACTGAGCGGCGGATTGCCTGCCGCCTATCCTCACATCCTGCACCGCTTGTAGGAACAGAGTCGCGCCCGGTACCACCGCCAGTTTCGGCCGCAAGCGGGTGATGATTTGATCGGCCGTCGACTTGCGTAAGTTGAGCGGCTTGAGCGAGATGAACACGCGGCCGGTGTTGGTCGTCGTTCCGCCGCCGCCGCCGGTGAAAATCAGCACGGTGTCGACGGCGGGGTCTTCTTTGGCGATCGCGGCGAACGTCTGTATTTTGGCCTGCATCGCCTGGAATGAAATAGCCTGATCCGCAACGATACTGCCGTTCAGACGCCCGGTGTCCTGCTGCGGGAAGAATCCTTTGGGGATCTGGATGTACAGGAACACGGCGAGGCCTACCGTCAGAATGGCTACGATCAGCACCGGGAGCGAATGATCGAGCACCCAGGCCAGGCTTTTCTCGTAGCCCTTCAATATTCGCTCGAAAGCCCGTTCGCTCGCCATATACAACTTGCCGTGAGTTGATTTCTCGCGCAGCAGGATCCTGCACATCATCGGAGTCGTCGTCAGCGACACGGCCAGCGACAACAAAATGGCGATGGAAAGCACCACGGCAAATTCGCGAAACAGGCGGCCGATGATCCCGCCCATCAACAGGATGGGAATGAAGACCGCCACGAGCGAAATGCTCATGGAAAGGACGGTAGAACCGATTTCGGCGGCCCCCTTCATCGCCGCCGATTCGGCATCCATGCCCATCTCCTGGTAGCGTGTGATGTTCTCCAGCACCACGATCGCATCGTCGACGACGAACCCGGTGGAGATCGTAAGAGCCATCAGCGAGAGGTTGTCGATGCTGTAGCCCAGCAGATACATTGCCGCCAAGGTGCCGATGATGGACGTGGGTACGGCGACGAGCGGGATCAATGTGGCACGCAATTCCCGCAGAAACACGAACACGACCAGCACCACCAGCCCCACGGAGATGAGTAAGGTGCGCTCGATATCAGACACGGACGCTCGAATCGTTTGAGTTTGGTCGAGACCGATGCTCATCACGATGGAGGGATCGATGCTCGCATGCAACTGCGGCAGCGCTGCCTTGATTGAATCCACGGTGGTAATGATGTTGGCGCCGGGCTGCCGGAAGATCACGAGCAAAGCGGCGCGCTTGCCGTTCGCCAGTCCCATGGATCGGATCGTTTGTACCGAATCCTGAACGCTTGCGACATTGGCAAGGTATACCGGCTGGCCATTGCTATAGGACACTATGAGCGGCCGATAGTCGGCCGCTTTCGTCAGCTGATCGTTGGCACTGATGGCCCAACTTCCGCCGGAATTTGACACGCTTCCCTTGGCCTCATTGGCGTTTTGCGCCGCGATCGCGGTGCGAACATTTTCCAATCCCAACCCGTACGCGCTCAATTGAGTCGGGTTCACGTTGATCCGCACCGCCGGCGCGGAACTGCCGCCGACCTGTACTTGACCGACGCCGCCGATCTGCGACAGCCTCTGCTCGAGAATGGTCGATGCAGCATCGTAAAGAGCCGACGGCGGCAATTTGTCCGACGTCAACGCAATGATCATGATCGGCGCGTCGGCCGGATTCACCTTTCGATAGGTTGGATTGCTCGGCAAATTAGCGGGCAGGTAGCTGCGCGCGGCATTGATCGCCGATTCGACGTCGCGCGCCGCCGCATCGATGCTGCGATTCAGATCGAATTGCAGCGTGATGCTGGTCTGGCCCAGCGTGCTCTGCGAAGTCATTTCAGTGACGGACGAGATCCGGCCGAATTCGCGCTCGAGCGGAGTCGCGACGGATGAGGCCATGATCTCGGGGCTGGCGCCGGGTAAGGATGCCGACACGGAGACAGTAGGAAAATCGACCTGCGGCAACGGCGATACCGGCAGCACCGAAAACGCGCCGACCCCCGCCAGGGCGATTGCGACGGTAAGCAACGTGGTCGCTATGGGTCGCTGAATGAAGGGCGCGGAAAAGTTCACGAGTTTGGCTGCGGCGGCGGCAACAGATGTTGCGGCGGCGGTAAGAGCTTCTGATCGGGCGAGGGTTCGGATGGCGGCGCGCCGGAGACCCCGCCGGGCGAGCCCTTCGGCGCTTTGCGCCCGCGCCATGCCGCGACTTTGGCCGCTAGACTGTCGAAGAACAGATAAATCACGGGCGTCGTATACAGAGTCAGCATCTGACTGAAAATCAGGCCGCCGACAATGGTAATTCCAAGCGGCCGGCGCAGCTCGGAGCCCACGCCATGGCCGAAAGCGAGCGGCATGGCTCCGAGCATCGCGGCCATGGTGGTCATGAGGATGGGCCGAAAGCGCAACAGACAGGCCTCGCGAATTGCGTCGAAAGCGCTCTTGTGTTCCTTGCGTTGCGCCTCGAGCGCAAAGTCTATCATCATGATCGCGTTCTTTTGCACGATCCCAATCAACAGAACGATTCCGATAATGGCCACCACCGTCAGCTCATCGCCGCAGATCAGCAACGCCAACAATGCGCCAACGCTCGCGGAGGGCAGCGTAGAGAGGATGGTAATGGGATGAATATAGCTTTCGTAGAGGATGCCCAACACGATATAGACCGAGAGTAAAGCGCTCAGGATCAATATTCCTTCGTTACTCAGCGAGCTGACGAACGCCTGTGCAGTTCCCTGAAATGTTCCGAGCATCGCGGCCGGCGCCGGCAATTGCTGTTGGACCTTTTCAATTGCGGTAATGGCTGCGCCAAGCGAGGCGTCCGGCGATAGATTGAACGACACGGTCGTCGCGGGAAACTGTCCCATATGACTGATGAGAATCGGTGCGGTGACCTGTGATAATTTCGTGATGGCGCTCAAGGGCACCGGCGCGCCGGCCGCCGGCTGCAAATAGATATCGCCCAAATTTGCGGGACTCGAGCGGAATTCGGGCGCCACTTCCATGATCAAGTGATACTGATTCAACTGCGTGAACAGCGTCGAAACCTGCCGTTGACCGAAGCCGTCGTATAGCGCATCGTCGATGTTCTGCGGCGTCAGCCCAAGACGCGAGGCAGTGGGTCTGTCGATCTGCAGCGCGACCTGGCGGCCTTCGGTTTGCTGGTCGCTCGCGACGTCTTGAAGTTCGGGCAGATGGTTCAGGCGATCGACGAAGGTAGCAACGTATGCCCCGAGCTCTTGGGCGTTCGGATCCTGCATGCTGTACTGGTATTCGGTTCGGCTGACGATATCTGCGACCGAGATGTCCTGCACAGGCTGCATGTATAAGCTGATGCCATCCACGTGTGCGGCGGCGCTCTGCAGATCGAATATCACATCGGTAGCCGATTTACGTTGGTTCAGCGGCTTCAAATTGATTTGAATGCGGCCGCTGTTGAGGGTGGTGTTCGTGCCGTCGACGCCGATGAACGAGGACAGACTGTCGACCGCCGGATTCTGTAGAATCACCGCTGTGAGCTGCTGCTGTAGCGCTGCCATTTTCTCGAACGACACTGTCTGCGTCGCCTCGGAAACAGCCTGGATCTCACCCGTGTCCTGGACGGGGAAAAATCCTTTGGGGACAATGAATAGCAGTGCGACGGTAAGTGCCAGCGTGCCCACGGCCACCGCCAGGGTCAGGCCTCGGCGCTCGAGAACCCAATCGAGCGTACGTTCGTAGAAATCCACGATCTTCCGAAAGATACGCTCCGACGCCCGATAGAAGCGGCTCTGCTCGGATGCGCTCTTGTGCTTGAGCAGCTTGGCACACAGCATCGGCGTGAGAGTCAGCGAAATCGCCGCCGAGATCAGGATGGTCGCACTCAAGGTAATGGCGAATTCACGGAACAGCCGGCCGGTGATGTCGCCCATGAACAGCAGTGGAATCAAAACCGCAATCAGCGAAACAGTCAGCGACATGATCGTGAAACCGATCTGCTGCGCGCCCTTGAGAGCCGCCGCGAGCGGCGCCTCGCCTTTTTCGACATAGCGCGTGATGTTTTCGATCATCACGATGGCATCGTCGACCACAAAACCGGTGGAGATGGTGAGCGCCATCAGGGTCAGATTGTTCAGACTGAAGCCGAGCGCGTACATCGCGCCGAAAGTTCCGACAAGCGACAGCGGCACCGCGATACCGGGAATGACCGTCGCCGCAAACGTGCGCAGAAAAACGAAAATAACGGCCACCACGAGCGCGATGCACAGCATCAACTCGAATTCCACGTCGGCCACCGAGGCCCGCACCGTCGTGGTGCGATCCGTCAACACAGCCACTTTGATCACGGGAGGAATGGTGGCGCGCAACTTGGGAAGCAGCGCCTTGATGCTATCCACCACGTTGATGATGTTGGCGCCGGGCTGCCGTTGGATGTTCACGATGACCGCGGGCACCTTGTTCATCCAGGCTGATAACTCGGCATTTTCGACGCCGTCGACGACGTTTGCCACGTCCGTCAGCATGATGGGCGCGCCATTCTTATAGGCGAGGACGATCGTTTTGAATTCCGCACTGGTGGTGATCTGATCGTTGGCGCCGATTTGAAAACTTTGTGCCGGGCCGTCGAAGCTGCCTTTTGCGGTGTCGAGGCTGGTCGCCGTGAGCGCGGTGCGCACGTCTTCCAGATTGAGGCCATAGGAGGCGAGTTGCGTGGGATTGATCTGGATGCGCACGGCAGGTTTTTGACCGCCGCTGATCGTTACCGCGCCGACGCCGGGCAGCTGCGAAATCTTCTGCGCGAGGCGCGTGTCCGTATAGTCCTCGACCTGCGACAAAGGCATCGAGTCCGAAGTCAGCGCCAGTGTCAGAATGGGTGCGTCGGCGGGATTGACCTTGCTGTAGATCGGCGGCATCGGCAGCTGCGCAGGCAGGTAGTTCTGTGCGGCGTTAATTGCCTCCTGAACATCCTGCTCCGCAATGTCGATGTTGAGGCTCAAGTTGAATTGCAGCGTGATGACCGACGCGCCGGCCGAGCTGGACGAGAGCATTTGACTGAGGCCGGGCACTTCGCCTAGCTGTCGTTCGAGCGGCGCCGTAATGGCTGTCGCGACGACGTCAGCGCTCGCGCCCGGATAGAACGTCATGACCTGCATCGTCGGATAATCCACTTCCGGCAATGCCGCGATCGGCAATTGGCGAAAACCGATGACCCCGATCAGCAGAATCGCCGCCATCAACAATGACGTTGCGATCGGCCGCAGAATAAACGGTCGAGATGGATTCATCCGGCCTTCTTCGCTGTTGCGGTGGCCTCCGCCGGTACCTTGCGTTGTACGATTTTTGAGCCGTTCTGCAGCTTATCGAAGCCGTCCGTGACGAGTTGATCGCCTGCCTTGACGCCCGTGATCGCGGAGGTTCCTGCCTCCGTGGCCAGAATTGTGACGTTGACCAACTTCACGGTGCTGTCGGGTTGCTCGACATAGACGAAGGCGGCGTCACTGTTGCGCTGAATCGCCGCCTGCGGAACGAGATTGACCTGGGTCAAGGTCTTGAGCAGCAATCTGGCATTGACGAACTGGTTCGGAAACAGTTCGTTGTGAGTGTTGGGGAATGTTGCCCGCGCGCGCACCGTGCCCGTGGTTGTGTTGACCTGGTTATCGACCGTGATCAAGGTGCCGCTGGCGATCTGGTGTTGCTTGCTGCGGTCGAGTGCCAGAACCTGCATCTCGCGCCCGGTTGCCATTTGCGCGGTCGCTGCGTCGATCTCGTCCTCCGCGATCGTGAAGATCACCGTAATCGGCTGCAGTTGCGTGATGACGCACAGACCGGTGGTCCCGTTGGCCGGCACGATATTGCCAGGGTCGATATTGCGAAGGCCGACCCGGCCGTCGATCGGTGAAACGATGCGCGTATAGACCACGTTGACGTCAGCGGCGGCTAGATTGCCCTGGTCAACCTTCACGGTGCCCTCATCTTGATCGACCGTGGCTTGTTGCGTGGCCAATTGCTGCTCGGGGATCGCGTGTTCCTTGTAGGAATTCTGATAACGGACGAGGTCGATGCGGGCGTTCTTCAGTGCGGCATCGTCGCGTGACAGCTGACCCTGGGCTTGAAGAAGTGCGGCCACATACGGCCGCGGATCGATCACCGCCAATAGATCATTCTTCTTGACGAGCTGACCCTCTTTAAAGCGGACTTCAGTGATCTCCCCGGCAACCCGGCTCGCCACCGTCACGGTGTACACGGGCGTGACGGTCCCCAGCGCATCAATATAGACGTCGATATTGCCGAGCGTGACCGGTGCGGTAGCTACCTGAATCGCTGGCGGACCGGATGGCTTCGCCTTGGGTTTGGAGAACGCGCGTACCAGCAGCCACACGCACAGCAGCGCCGCCAGCACCACAAGGCTGGAGAGGATCCAATGCTTTTTTATCTTGGAGGGGATGGACGAGCCGTGGGCAGAGCCTTCAGGCACTGCGCTGGTGTGGGTTTTCTCGGGATGATCCATCATAAACGGAACTCGCCGGCCAACCCGACAACTTTGCCTATCTTAACTCCGACGTATTCATCGCGAAAGGTGGCGCGGGGAGAAATCAAGCGTTTTCAAGCGATTACGAGTACTGGAAACAATTGAGTGGCAATAACGGGGACTATCGGAGAAAAACCTAACACATTGAATTTTATAGAACAGCTCTCTGCAGTCTGCAGCTCGCGCGGAGATTCAGAATGACGGCGAAATCTTGCGCATTCCTGCCCGAAACGACGGAATTCGTGCTTTTTGCGCCAGCCTCAACCTTCGCCCAAGGAGACCACAAGTCGTACTAAGTGAGTTACCGCACAGACATCCAAATCGCTCCGCGTTTATTTTTCAGCAAATCGAGTTCCACGCCTCAACCAATAATAGGGCGCTCACGCGTTGATGGGAAACCGACGATGAAAAATAATGATAGTGAATCGCAGCGAAAGGCACGCTGTTGTGATGTCGAAGCGTTGTGGCAGCGTATGTTGGATGTTATTCCAGCAGCTGCTTATACGTGCGATGCGAAAGGGCTTATAACTTATTTCAATCCGTTTGCTGAAGCTCTATGGGGCCGTGCGCCGAAACTGCGCGATGCAGGCGAACGTTATTGCGGTTCGTATCAAATGTATTTGTCTGACGGTACTCCGATACGTCACGACAAGTGCTGGATGGCGCTCGCGCTGCTGGAGGACAAGGCGTATATCGGCCGACAGATTGTGGTCGAGCGGCGCGACGGTAGCCGCGTTTTTGGCGAGGCATATGCGTATCCATTGCGCAACGATCAGAGCCAAATCGTTGGGGCAGTCAACTTGGTCGCAGACATAACAGCGCGAGACCAACGCACAGATGACGCAAAGCTATGTCACGCCCCCATCCCTAAGGATGCCGCATTGGCCATGATCGAAGTTGCAGTTGCAGTATTGACCGGCATGAATTGGGAGACATCTGCGTTCAATTGAAGGGTGCGACGGCCGGTGCCAAGTACCTAGCTTCGAAGATCTCGCAAGGCACCGGTTTGCTGAATAAATAGCCCTGCATCTCGTCGCAACCCAGCACCCGGAGCAGGCGAGATTGCTCCTCGGTTTCAACGCCCTCCGCCACCACTTTGAGCTGCAACGAATGCGCCAGGTTGATGATGGAGGACACCAGCGCCAGCCCCTTCGGTGCAGCAGTCATGTCGACCACGAACGAGCGGTCAATTTTCAGCGTGTCGACCGGCAGCTTGGACAGGTAGCTGAGCGAGGAGAAACCGGTGCCGAAGTCGTCAATCGCGATGTTAACGCCCATGGCGCGGATCGACTGCAGGGCGGCGATACTGTGCCTGACGTCCTCCATGATCACGCTTTCGGTAATCTCCAGCTCCAGTCCGCCCGCCGCCTGTGCGTCAATGCCTATTGCCTCGTCAATCTCGGCGATGAAGCCGCGGTTGCGCAATTGCAGCTGTGACACGTTAACTGCGATCCGCACGGCAGCCAGGCCGGCGTTGCGCCAGCGCAGGTAGTCTGCGATAGCTTTGCGCAGCGCCCAACGTCCAACTTCATGGATCAATCCGGTCTCCTCCATGACTGCAATGAACAGACCCGGCGGTACCAAGCCCGTTCGCGGGTCATTCCATCGGATCAGCGCCTCGGCGCCGGTGAGCTTGCCGCTTACGAGGTTCACCTTGGGCTGGTAATAGAGGACGAATTCTTCCTTGTCGAACGCCTCGCGCAGCTGATTTTCCAGATTGAGCCTGTCGACCGCCGTTTCGGTCATTTTCTGTGCGTAAAACAGGTATCGATCGCCGCCCATCTTGGCTTTTTTGAGGGCGGCCTCGGCGTTCTTGAGCAACGTGTCGGCATCGGCACCGTCATCCGGGAATAACGCTACTCCGGTCTTGGCCGCGACACGGAACACGGTATCATTCAGGCGGAACGGATACTGCAGAAGATCTTCCGTCGTTTTCTCGACAAGCCGCGCCAACTCGCCGACGTGCTTCACCTTCGGAAGCACTACGGCAAAATGGTCTGCATCTACCCGCGCCAGCAGGTTAGTGTCTCCGACGCTATGCGTCAGCCAATCCGCCACTTGCCGCAAAAGCGCGTCGCCGGCCGGCCGGCCTAGGCTGTGGTTGATGTTCTTGAAACGCTCCAAATCGATCAGGGCCACGGCGAGCTTGTGCCCGCCGCTGACGGCGTTGCGCAGGTGCTGCGCCACCCGCTCGAGAAACAGGCTCCGGTTTGCGAGTCCGGTGAGCACGTCGTAATAGGCGAGGTAGTTGAGTTTCTCTTTTTTCTCGATGTGATCCAGCGCAAATGAAATGTCGCCGGACAATTCCAATAGCAGTCGCGTTTCCTCCTCGTCGAAGACGTTGGGCTCGCCTGCAAACAGCGCGATAACCGCCGCCGGTCGTCCTGCCATCATGAGTGGAAAACAGCCCAGTGACCGATGGCCCCGTCTAAGTAGCTCATCCCGGAGCTCACCCAGGGAGGCGTCCGTCGCAATATCGTTGCAAATGACGGGTTGCGACTGCCGCAACGCGCGGCAGTCCGGCCGCTCGCTATCGGGAGTGCCCTCGCGCGCCGTGAGCCGGATCTTGTCGATGTAGCTTTCCTCGCCGCCGTGCCACGCGACAATTTTTCCGTCCAGCGTTTGCGGGTCTATCACGCCGATCCACGCCATTTTGAATGCCCCCGCTTCGACCGCCGTTCGGCACGCTTCCCTGAACAGCGCCTCCCGGTCGCCCACGTGCGCACTTAGCGTATTGATCCGGCTCAGCACGGCATAGACGCGATTCAGGCGCTTGATCCTGTTTTCCGCCTCCATCCGCTCGGTGATGTCTCGAAATGCGACCACAGCTCCTGTTATATCGTTCCGATCGTCGCGGATAGGAGCGGTGGTGTATTCGACCGGAAAGCTAGACCCGTCCTTACGCCAGAATACTTCGTCCTCCACTCTGCGTATGGCTCCATCGTACATGGTGGCATGGATGGCACAGTCGGCGACGGGATAAGGCGTTCCATCCTTCCGTGAGTGGTGAATCGTAGCGTGCGCGGCCTTGCCGGTAAGCTCCTCAAGACGGTATCCGAGCAATTTCGTTGCGGCGGAATTCTCAAAAATGATACTTCCGCCCATATCGATGCCGTGAATGCCCTCTCCGACCGACTCCAGAATCAGTTCGCTCCGGCGTCGCAGTTGCGCCAATGCTTGTTCGGCGCGCTTGCGCTCGGTGAGATCTCGAATGAAGGCACTGAATATCCAACCGCCGCCGTGTCTTACAGGCGAGACTGCCAACTCCACGGGAAATTCGTGCCCGTCGCGGTGCACCGCCGAGAGCTCTATCCGCTTGTTGACAATCGGGCCTTCACCGGTTTCTAGAAAGATCCGCATGCCACGCTCTTGTGCCTCGCGATACTTGGTTGGCACAATTGTTTCGGCCAGGGATTTGCCGATTGCTTGTTCCCGGGTCCAGCCAAAGGTATTTTCCGCTTGTGAATTCCAATCGGTTATGCGGCCCGTGGCATCCATTACCACGACGGCATCGAGCGCCGATTCGACGATCAAACGCGTTCGTTCCTCATTCTGCCGCAGCGACTCCTGGTAGCGCTTTTGTTCCGTGATGTCTTCGCCGATACTCGCTGTTCCGATCACTTCGCCGGCTCCCGAGCGCAGCAGCGAATTGTTCCAGCGGATGAGCCGGCGCTCGCCCGAGCGTGTAAGGATCTCGTTCTCGTGATGCCTTGCCTGCGATACATCAGCAAGGAGAGATGCAAAAACAGTCTCCACGTTGTGAACGTCGGATGGTACGAAAAGCTTGAACCAATTCTGTCCCAGTAATTCTTCACGCCGCCATCCGGTCAGCTGCAGTAGGTAATCATTGCAGTAGGTGATGCGCGCGCTCTTGTCCAGCATCATCGAAACCAATTCGACGTTATCCAGCAAATCGCTGAATCGGCGGTCCCTCTCCTGCAACTCGTCCGCAACCAGTTTTCGCTCGGTGATGTCCGCGGCGACGCCTGCGACGCGAATAATCCTGCCGTCATCGCTGCGGATGGGAAAAAGCTGCGCCTCGATCCAGCGAATCGAACGGTCCGGGCGGACGATCCGGTACTCGTAATCGAACTTCCCTCCCGATATTCCTATCTTGAAATTCTCGTAGGTCGCTGCGCTATCGTCGGGGTGGATGGCCTCCATCCAAGATTCAGGATCCGCATACGCGCTTTCGCAGCTGCGGCCCCAGATCTCTGTATAGGCCGGGCTGATGTATAGAATACGATTGCTGTGGGCGTCGATGAGGAAGAACACATCGCGGATGTTTTCCGCCATGTCCCGGAATCGCTTTTCGCTTTCGATCAGCGCCTCTTGAGCCCGGTTGTGTTGGTTGATTTCCGCCTCGAGTCGATTTGCGTGTCGCCGGACGTCGTCGTGCAGACATCCGTTCTCATAGATGCGGCCAACTTGAGCGGCCAGTATGCCAAGCAGCTGTTCGTCCTCTGCGCTGAATTCGTCAGCCCCTATTTTGTCGGTAAGGCATATCCAGCCATGGACATGCGCAGGGGAGACGATGGGAGCAACCAGCAACGAATGCACCGGCGGATAGTGCGGAGGCAACCCCGATTCGTGCGGATTCGTCAGGCGCCGCGACTTGCGGTCTACAAACGCGCTGCCCACCACGCCTTCACACAACTCTGGCCGGCCCATTCTCGCAACCGTGGCGGCATCCACGCCGCTGGTAACGAAGTAGACCTCACTCTCGCTATCACGGGGTCTAGCGGCCAGGGCGGCATATTTTGCCCCCAGCAGGTTACGCGCAGCAGGGCACACATTGTTCAACAACTGTCGGTGATCGCGTTCCGAGGCGAGATTCAAATTGATGTCGACGAGCGCGGCCAAGCGATGATTCGATATTCGGAGCTCTTCGGCGGTGTTGGACAATTTGTCGGTAATGACGCGCAGATGCTGCTGCGCGAAGTCCTGCGGCAGCGATTGCCTTGATGAGGTCCGCCGTGTACGCAGCAACTCTTCCACAACCCGAAGAATGAGCTCAGGCTCGCACGGCTTGGTCAGGATGTGGCCGACGCCGCAACTCTTAGCAAGAGATTCAGCCCCATTCTTGTGATAGTGCGCAGTGAAGAATACGACGGCCGTCGCTGCTATGGCCGGGTCGGTGCGCAGTTGGCGTACGAACTCATAACCGTCCATCGTCGGCATCAGAATATCGGTAATCACGAGATCCGGGTGATGGGTCCTGACCAGCAGAAGCGCTTCGGCGCCATCACTGGCTTCGAGCAGGCGATGCTTCTGGTAACCAAGTAGGGTCACCAGGAATTCTCTATTGACGAGGTGATCGTCGACGACAAGAATCATGGCCACGGCTAGGGTTTTTCTACACAGTCGTTCTTGACTTCGCTGATGAAGTCGAAGCCATGGCATTCAGGCATACAAACGTCGGGCAAGATGAGGTCCAGATGGGGTCGGGATTGTCCCGGAGCAACAGTCAAGAACGATTTTCACGACAGCGCCTCGTTTGGCCGCGTCCTGACAGGACGCCGTGTTCATGAAGCCCGTATCGCCATCAGCTAAGATTCTGGACTGTCCGCAATCAGCGAGGTAGAGCCGGGCGTCCGAGCCGAATGGCCCTATGCGCCGCGGACTATTCGTGCAACCGCTTGGGAACGGCGGCTGACCTGGAGCTTCTCGAACACGATGCTGAGATAGTTCTTGACGGTTTTTGGTGAAAGTCTCATCGCGGCGGCGATTTCCTTGTTGGTCTTGCCGTCTGCCACGAGTGCAAGCACCTTGCGTTGCTGATTTGAAAGCGATTCGCCCGCAGGGTCACTCTCGCTAGCGGCTCCAATGGTGCGCAGGTGCCCCATGACCGTGTGCACGACGCCCGGACCGAGCACCGACAGCCCGCTTGCCACGGCCCTAATCGCCTGAACCAGATGGTCGGCGCCGATCTCTTTCAGTAGATAGCCACTGGCGGAGGCAAAGGCCGTCGCGAGCAGCGCGCTGTCGTCCTTGAACGCGCTTAGGAACAACACTCTGATGCGCGGATTGGCAGCTCGAATCTCGCGACAGGCAGTAACGCCGCTGCCGTCGGGAAGGCGCACGTCCATTAACACCACGTCCGGCTCAAGTCGCGCAGCCTCTTCGATCGCGGCCGCCGCAGTAGCGGCTTCTCCGACAACCTCAATGCCCGCTCGGCTTATGATGGTGCGCAGCCCCGCGCGAACGATGTGGTGGTCATCCACCAACAGCACCTTCAGCGATGGGGACTCTTCCGGTCTCATTTGGGCCTCTGACCTTTAGGGATGTGCAAGACCACGCGGGTACCCTTTCCCGGTGAAGAGACGACCTCGAACCGTGCGCCGATCTGTTGCGCTCGCTTCTTCATGTTGTAAAGCCCGCTGCCTTCGTGTTTCACCGCGGCCGGGTCGAAGCCCTCGCCGTCGTCCCTGACTTCGAGCGTCACACCGTCATCGGTCAGTCCCAGGGTGACTGTTCCGTGCTTTGCATGGGAATGGCGACGAGAATTGCTCATGGCTTCGCGGGCGATCTGCAACACGTGCTCGGCCTCATCCGGGGTGAGTTGGCCATCCGTTACAGCATCTACCTTTAGCCGGAAGCGCGGATCCGCATTGGGCCTAGAGAGTTCTATCAGTTTTGCCAAATTGTCCCGCAATGGCGGCGCGCCGGTCTGCTCGGCAGGTCTGTCGATATAGCGACGTATGTCGCAGATGACGCCGTTCAAGTCTCCGACGGTCTTCGCCACTGCCGCGGCCGCCCGGGCCGGGTCTTTTTGAATCAGCCGCGCGACCTCTTCCAGGTTAAGCCCGGCGACATAGATTGACTGCACGATGTTGTCGTGCATATCGCGGACCAGATATTCGCGTTCATTAAACAGCCGCCGCAATTGTTGCTCGCTAACGCGTAGCGCGTGCTCCGCCAGTTTGCGTTCGGAGATCTCCTCGTGCAGCGACTCGTTGCTTTTGAGCAGTTCGGCCGTGCGTTCGATCACACGCGCTTCGAGCTCATCGCGTGCCACGCGCAGGGCTTCTTCCGCCTGCTTCCGAACCTGCACTTCTTGCTGCAACAATGCATTTAACCGGGAAAGCTCGGCGGTGCGCGTTTCGAGCTCGCTATTCAAAGCTTGTAGTCTCCGGGCTTGTTGCGCCGCGCGTTCTGCAAAATACGCGTCCAGTGCCGACAACACCAATGTCGCCAGGAGGAACGCCAGCGTAAAGGCGCCAAGGATGACCGCCAGACCGACATGACTGATGATCTGCGGAGCGGCGGTGGAGATGCTGTCCGGTGTGAACGTGACGGCGGCCATGCCAGTGTAGTGCATCCAGCAAATGCCCGCTCCCATGACTGTGGCGCTTCCCGCCTTTTTCCAGAACGCCGTGAGAATTGTTTCTAGCCGCAGTTTGAATGCGCTCCACAGTGCGGCGATCGACGTGCCGATCGCGATAACGACCGACAGAGCAACCAGACCAACGTCATAGTGCATCGGTGGAAGCACGCGCGTGGCCGCCATGCCGGTGTAATGCATTGCAGCGATAGCGAACCCCATCAGGGAACCGCCGGCGAGCAGACTGCTTAGGCTCATGGTGCGGCGGCTCGTGATGTACAGCGCGAACCAGGACGCGGCTACGGCGATCAGGAGGGACAGGGCCGTGGTCGGCATGTCATACGACATCGGGTTCGGCGTGCGAAACGAGAGCATGCCGATAAAATGCATCGACCAGATACCGCACCCCATGGAAGCGGCTCCGCCGGCTAACCAGAAGTGTGCTGATTTGTACCCGTGGGATGCAACCACTCGCGACGTCAAATCGAGCGCAACATAGGATGCGGTGATCGCCACCACAACCGAGAGCAGAACCAGCCAGTAATTATAGGATCCGACCAAGCTTGGCACTCCAAGTTAGGCCCGACACACGGGATGTTCTCCTGCCAGCGCGCTAGAGGTCGGCGCCATAGCTGCGAGACCACTATACCGCTTCGCATCTGTGACCCGTCACCGAAAACCCCTCCCACCTGCAGCAGCGGGGGCGATATTTTCATTATTTGTCAAATACTTACACGGACATATGTTGGAAAATACCTGACCTGCTGATCGCGCCCCTATACGTATGGACTTGAACCATATGGGGATCTAGTTGACACGCGGGATTCGCTTCAGACTACCATCGAAGGGCTGGTGACACACGGCCACCGCCAAGGGGCCACGCAGTGAGCGAGGTTCGTTCCAGGATTGAATTGCG
>PMMB01000036.1:39784-39906 GCA_003165495.1 Gammaproteobacteria bacterium
GCCGTCGTCATCCTTCAGATGGATACGCCCGGCGGTCTCGACACCTCCATGCGCGACATCATCAAGGCGATACTCGCCTCGCCGGTGCCGGTGGTGAGCTATGTGGCGCCTAGCGGTGCACG
>PMMB01000344.1 GCA_003165495.1 Gammaproteobacteria bacterium
GGCGGCGAGGAAAAGCCATGTCATCCACTGCATCGTGTCAGGTTCCATCTCGCTTGAGGAACAGCGTAGATGAATTGCCTGCGCTGCGAAACACCAGCGGCTTTTCCTCCGGCGCACGGTGCTGCGCGCCGTCCGCGCCGCGTTCCGCGCGGGCCACCGCTTCCGTCACCAGATGATGATGCGGAGATAAATCGCACACAGGGTCTGCATTCGCGGCGTCGCCCGTCAGCAGGTAGGCCTGGCAGCGGCATCCGCCAAAGTCGCGGGCTTTTTCCGGGCAGCTTCGGCAGGGCTCTTTCATCCATGCGTCGCCGCGAAAATGATTGAAGCTCGCGGAGTCGTACCAAATCTCCTCGATGCTTGCGCGGCGTACATTGGGAAATTCGAGACCGGGCAGCATACGCGCGGCATGACAGGGAAGCGCGGTTCCGTCCGGCGCGATGGTCAGAAAGATCGAGCCCAAGCCGTTCATGCACGGTTTGGGTCGACGCTCGAAGTAATCAGGCACCACGAAATAAATCTGCATCTGCGTTCCGACGCGTTCGCGGAAGCGCCGCATCGCCTGCTCCGCCCGCTCCACTTGGTTACGGCTGGGCAGCAACTGCTCGCGGTTGTGCCAGGCCCAACCGTAGTACTGGGTGTTCGCCAATTCCACATAGTCGGCGCCCAACCGCAACGCCATCTCCAGGATTTCCTCCACATGATCGATGTTGAGCCGGTGCAGGACCACATTGAGCACCATGGGATAGTCGTATTGCTTGATCAGAGCGGCCACTTTCGATTTCAGATCGAAGGTGCGGGTGCTGCTCAGGAAATCATTCATCTGCCGCGTACTGTCCTGGAAGGACAGCTGTATGTGATCAAGCCCGGCCTTCTTCAGAGCGTGCAGGCGCGCGTCGTTCAAGCCCACACCGGAGGTGATGAGGTTCGTATAGAAGCCGAGCCGGTGCGCCTCCGTCACGATGGGCTCCAGATCGTCTCTGACAAGCGGTTCCCCGCCCGACAGACCGAGTTGCACGGCGCCGAGGGCTCGCGCTTCGCGCAACACACGAAGCCAGTCGTCCGTGTCGATCTCCTCAGCGCTGCGCGCGAAGTCGGTCGGGTTGTAACAGAAAGCACAGTGCAAGGGGCACCGGTACGTCAGCTCCAGCAGCAGCCACAGCGGCGGTCCGGGTCGCACGGGCGGGTTCACGAGTGGATTTTCAGCCATTTCTTTTCTACCGCCATGATGACGAAGCGAATGACGTCCTGGGAAAGATTGGAAGTTGCGAAGGCGCGTTCGAGATCCGCCGTAATGTCGGCAAGCGTCGTCGCGCCGTCACAACGTTTCAAGATCTCGCCCGCGCTGGAGTTGAGCTTGATCATCCCTTCCGGATAGAGGAGCACGTGCGCATTTTGCGCGGGCTCCCATTGCAGCCGGAAACCGCGCTCGACGGCGGGCCGCGACATGGCGTCTATGACGAGCTGATTCATGCCGGGACCATGTAACGCAGTGCCATGGCATCGCTCATTTGCCACAGCACATCGAGCTTGAATTTCAGAATGTCGAGCGCGCGTTCTTGTAAGGCACGCGTATTGAAGCGATCCAGGGTGAGCGCGAGGCTGAATTCAACATCACGGCGCGCCAAACTGACCCGGCTCTGAAAGTACTGCAGTCCGGCAGGGTCGATCCATGAATAATGCTGCGGCCAATTCGCGAGACGTTGCTTGTGGATCTCCGGCGCGAAAAGCTCGGTCAACGAGGAGCACACCGCCTCCGGCCACGGCGCGCGGCGCGCGAAGTTGACATAGGCGTCGACCGCGAATCGAACGCCCGGCAGCACTTCCGACAGGCTCTCCACCGCGTCCCGCGACAGTCCCACCGCCTCCGCCAACCGCAACCAAGATTCAATCCCGCCGGGGTCCTCGCCGTAGCCATCGTGATCGAGTATGCGCTGCACCCATGAGCGGCGCACCGCGCGATCCGTACAATTGGCCAGAATGGCGGCGTCCTTGATCGGGATGTTGATCTGATAATAGAAGCGATTCTGAACCCAGCCGCGAATTTGTGTTGGAGTCGCCGCACCGGAATTCATCAACACATTGAAGGGATGATGGATGTGGTAGGCACGCCCTTGAGTTCGCAGCTGCGCTTCGAACTCCTCGGGGTTCCAGGCGGCGGAGCTCATAGGACGATTTCCATGCCATCCCACGCGACCTCGACGCCGCGGCGCGAAAGCTCGGCCGATTCCGCGGAAGCTTCGTTGAGAATGGGATTGGTGTTATTGATATGGATCAAGATCCGGCGCGTAGCGGACGGCAGGCGATCCAGCCACTCCAACATTCCGCCCGCACCGCTTTGTGGAAGGTGGCCGATATCGCGAGCGCGTTTGGACGAGATCCCTAGTCGAATCATCTCGTCATCGGTCCAAAACGTGCCGTCCACGAGCACACACGCGGCGCCCTGCATGGCGCGCCATACTCGGTCGTCGATGGCACTCAAACCCGGAGCATAAACCGCCGTTGTCCCGCTGCTCTCGTCCTCGATCACCAGCGCCAGGTTGTCGCCGGCGATGGGTGAGTCGCGGTTGGGCGAATAGGGAGCGGGCTTGCTGGCGACCGGCAACGCTCGCCACCGCACTCCGGGGACGGCGTCCACCCTGAAGCAGGCCTCATCCAGATCGATGCGGCGCCGGTCCACACCGCAAAAATAGCCAAGCACGCCGAACACCGGATTGCCGCGGGTGAGATCGGCAAAGGTGCTGTCCGTACACCAGATGGGCCAGGGGCGGACCGACTCGCGCAGCATATAGAGCCCGGTGGTATGGTCGACTTGCCCGTCGACGAGAATGATCGCGCCGATGGCGCTGTCGCGTATCGCACGGCCCGGCTGCAGATCAGGATTCGCCTGCAACTGCGCCAAAACGTCCGGTGATGCGTTCACGAGTGCCCAAGAGGTGCCGCCGCCGACGGCGATGGAAGACTGGGTGCGTGAACGGGCGTGTAGCGTCCCCGCGCGAAAACCCCTGCAGTTTGGGCAATTGCAATTCCATTGGGGAAAACCGCCCCCTGCGGCCGACCCCAGCACCCGGATTTTCACAAAGAACTAGGCGCTGCCCGCACGCGCGGGCGCACACCCTCGCTATTCAGCGATTGGACACATACATTGTAATTTCCATGCCGAACCGCAATTCAACGGCTTGTGGGGTTTCCCATGTCATATCGAAGCTCCTATTTGAGGTACGGCTCGATAGTGCTCCTGATACGCAAATCAGCGAATCAGCGGCATCATGAAACTGGACTCATGATTTTCTTGAGCGCACGGCAGCGCCGCGGGGCGCGCCCGTCGCCGACACGGCCCTGGTACCATGCGCTCAATGAGACTGCGGACCCGCTTGAATCTCGTGGTTGCGGCCTTAAGCGCCGCCTTCGTGATCGTCCTGATCGCGGCCGAGGTTCAGAG
>PMMB01000041.1 GCA_003165495.1 Gammaproteobacteria bacterium
TTCGCCATTTGGACGATGCCATGTTCCATGCGCTCGATAGTCCAGCGGAGCATTTCCTCGAGCGGTCGCGGCTTGCCGAAATCGTAGGTGTCAAGTTCCGCGCGAAATGCGGCCATGTCGATGGTCGGTGTGACGGGGCCCGCCTGAATGCGCAGCAACGCGCGCTGCAGTTCGCCGGTCAGCCAGTTTTCGACCCGATTGCGGTCGGAAGCGCTGGGGAATAGAGCCGCGACGGCGTCCGGCGGTGAATTGTGGGTCAACGTCGCCTCAGGTGTTGGAGCCTACCCGACAGCCAGCTTGAGCGCCTGGTCCAGGTCGGCGAGGATGTCATCGATATGCTCGATTCCCACACTTAGGCGAATTCCACCGGGAGCCACACCCGCGGCCAGCTGCTCCGCCGGCGACATCTGCCGATGCGTCGTCGATGCCGGATGGCAGGCGAGCGATTTCGCATCGCCCAAATTCACCAGACGCTTGAAGAGCCTGAGCGCATCGTAGAAGCGCATAGCGGCTGTCAGGCCGCCGCGGATCTCGAAGGTCATGAGCGAGCAAGCTCTGCCGCCAAGATACTTCTGCACCAGCGAATGATAGGGATTATCCGCAAATCCCGCGAAATTCACCGACTCTACGCGTGAATTATTACGCAGGAATTCGGCAACTTTTCGGGCGTTCTCGACGTGCCGGTCTACGCGCAAAGCAACCGTTTCGATACCCTGCAACAGTAGAAATGCGCTCATCGGCGAGAGCACCGCCCCCATGGTGCGTTGGTACACGCTGCGGCAGCGGCCGATGAAAGCGGCGGCACCATAATGTTCCGTGTACACCAGTCCATGGTAGGACTCGTCGGGTTGCGTGAACATGGGATAGCGGGCCGCGTTGTCACTCCACGAAAACGTGCCGCAATCGACGACGATGCCGCCGAGGGTGGTTCCGTGGCCGCCCATGAATTTCGTCAATGAGTGAATCACGACGTCCGCGCCGTAGTCGACCGGCCGTACCAGCATCGGCGTCGCGACCGTGTTATCGACGATCAGCGGCATGTGATGGCGATGTGCGACGGTGGCGAGCGCTTCGAGGTCGCACACGTTGCCGGCGGGGTTGCCGACGGTTTCGCAAAACATCGCACGCGTGTTGTCGTCGATCAACGCCTCGAGGTCGGCGGCGCGGTCGGACTTCGCGAAACGTACTTGCACGCCCAACTTCGGCAGAATATGCGCAAATAGGGTGTAAGTCGTGCCATAGAGCTGCGGTACCGACACGATGTTGCGGCCCATTTCCGTGGCGTTCAATGCCGCGTAATAAAGCGCCGTTTGCCCCGAACTCACGCTTAGGCTCCCGACTCCGCCTTCGAGTTCGGTGACGCGTTGCTCGAGTACGTCGGTGGTCGGGTTACTGATCCGGCTGTACCTAAACCCTTCTACTTCGAGGTTGAACAGTGCGGCACCATGCTCGGCACTGTCGAACGAGTACGCGACCGTCTGGTAGATCGGTACGGCTACGGCCTTGGTCGTCGGGTCCGAGTCGAAACCGCCGTGAATTGCGATCGTTTCTCGCTTCATTGCTGCGAATTTTCGTTTGTAAAAGTGCCGACAGTGTAACTCGAACGCCGTGCGCAGTCGTGGTACGGTTATTCCTGTGACACAACCCAAGGAAGCGAATTCGAAATTCGCCCGCGAGGCGTGGATTCGCGCCCTGGAGCGGACCGCATCCATCGACCGTCTTGGGGCCACGCTGCCGGTGTTGATGGACCGCTTGGCGCACGAATTCGACGCGCTGCCAGCGCTCGTGTCGACTGAAGCCACCCTAAGCTATCGCGAACTGGCGATCCACTGCAATCACTATGCGCGCTGGGGGCTTGCACAGGGCTTAAAAGCAGGGGACACCGTCTGCTTGATGATGTCGAATTGCGCGGAATATATGGCGATTTGGCTGGGTCTCTCGCGCATCGGCGTCGTTGTCGCGCTCATCAACAATAATCTCGCGGGCGACGCGTTGGCCCACTCGATCAACATCGTTGCGCCGCAGTCGGTGATCGTCGGCAGCGACGTCGCGTCGCGGCTGATTGCGGTGCGCGCGAGCTTAAGGAGAGAGCTGCCCTGTCGGGTATACGGGGATAGCACCCAAGACCTCGCACCCCTCTCGCCTGAACTGGCTCGATTCTCGGGCGACGAATTGCGCGATTCGGAATGCGCACCGCCGCCGATCGATGCCACCGCGCTCTATATCTACACGTCGGGCAGCACCGGCCTGCCGAAGGCAGCCAAGGTCAGTCACTACCGAGTCATGCAGTGGAGCCATTGGTTTGCGGGCTTGATGGACACCCAACCGAGCGATCGCATGTTCAATTGCCTACCGCTCTACCACAGCGTGGGGGGCGTGGTCGCGACCGGCGCCACGTTGGTCGGCGGAGGCGCCGTGGTGATTCGTGCCCGGTTCTCGGCGTCGGATTTTTGGCGCGATGTGCGCGATGAACGCTGCACGTTGTTCCAGTACATCGGCGAACTGTGCCGCTACCTGGTCAACGCGCCTCACCAGGAAATTGAAACCGACCATAAGCTCCGCATCGCCTGCGGCAACGGGCTGCGGCCGGAGGTCTGGGAGGCCTTCCAGAACCGCTTCAAAATCCCGCGAATTCTCGAGTATTACGCCTCGACCGAGGGCAATTTTTCGCTCTACAACTGCGAGGGGCACCCCGGTGCCATCGGCAAGATACCGTCGTTTCTCGCGCATCGCCTGCCGGTGGCACTGCTGCGATTCGATGTGGATAGCGGCGAGCCAAGGCGTAACGGCGACGGATTCTGCGAGCGTTGCCTGCCTAATGAAGTCGGTGAAGCGGTCGGTCTGATTCCCGGCTCCGGCAAAGAGCTTGCCGGCCGATTCGAAGGCTATGCGGACGCGGACGCGTCCGCGCGCAAGGTATTGCGCAATGTCTTCAAGCAGGGTGATTCCTGGTATCGGACGGGTGATCTGATGCGCCGAGATGAGCGCGGTTTCTATTACTTCGTGGACCGGGTCGGCGAAACTTACCGCTGGAAAGGCGAGAACGTTTCGACCGCCGAGGTGTTGACCGCGCTCACGGCCAGCCGCGGCGTCCGCGACGGAGTGGTCTACGGTGTGTCGGTACCCGGTGCCGACGGTCGTGCTGGAACCGCCGCATTGGTGGTGGATGCGGAGTTTGATGTCGCGTCTTTCCACGCGGACGTCGCGCTGCGCCTGCCCGCCTATGCACGACCCGTGTTCTTGCGGCTGCTGCAGAGCATCGAGTCCACCGGCACCTTCAAGCCGCGCAAGCAGGACCTGGTACAGGCAGGGTTCGATCCCGCTCGCATCGAGGATCCGCTGTATTTCGACGATCCGCGAACGCAAGCCTACGTACCTCTCGATGCAGCGTTGTTTGCGGCGATCTTGGCCGGTACCGTCCGAATCTGATATTACGCATTGGGCCGCACCAACTTGCCGGCTGCCGTGAACTCCAAGGCAGGCACGAAGCGCAATATCGCCGGTACCTTGTGGGCCGCCAGGGTGCGACGGCAGGCATCGAGCAGATCGCTCTTGACGATCTCCGGTCTGTCCGATGCAGCCGGGCTTGCAGGATTTGCCAGAACCACGTCGGCGACCACCACCGCGCCGGTGATGGGATTGCGCCGCGCCCGGACCAGGGACATGCGAACCCGAGGATCGGCGTTCAATACCGATTCGACCTCTTCCGGATACACCTTGAGGCCGCCGACGTTGATG
The DNA here is from genome assembly GCA_003165495.1 of Gammaproteobacteria bacterium. Classification (GTDB taxonomy): domain Bacteria; phylum Pseudomonadota; class Gammaproteobacteria; order Steroidobacterales; family Steroidobacteraceae; genus Bog-1198. The sequence goes on from PMMB01000041.1 coordinate 3,739, forward strand.
ATGCCCCCCATGCGGCCCCTGAAATAATAGCGTCCCTCCACCAGCTCGACCATGTCGCCGGTATCGACATAACCGTCATCGCTCACGAGCAGGCCCGGCGCAGCGCCGAGGTAGCGGGCGGCGATACGGCTGGAACGAATTCGCAGGGTGTGATCCACGACTTTCAGCGCGATCTCACTGGATGGATTGTCGACGAACGCCAGCGGAAATCCGGCGAGACCATCGTTCACGTCAAAAGCCACGCCCGCCTCGGTAGACGCAAAGGCATGCGCGATGCGAGCAGTCGGATAGACCGCGCGGAGATTGTCGAGAACCGCCTGATCGGCGACTTCACCCGATAGTCGGACGTACCGCGGTTTCAGGATCGCGGCCCCTCCGCTCATGAGTGCGCGTCGCCAGTGAGACGGTGTGCCCGAGATGTGCGTGACTCCAGCCGCCGCGGCGCGCGCAAGGAAGTCCAGAGTCGGCTCGCCCGAGCTCGAAAGTACCAAGGGCGAACCCGACAACACGGCGCGCAAATAAATCTGTAGGCCGCCGTAGCGACGAATATCATAGAAGGTACTCCAAGTCGATTGCGTGCCGGGCGGCGGCTGCATCGGCAGGGCGCCGCCAAGACTTTGCAGGGTATGGACGACGAGCTTCGGCGTATCGGTGGTCCCCGAGGTCAATAGAATCCATTCCGTTGCGGCGCTCGCCCGCCGTTTGGTGGGTCCGGGAATGGGTCGCGGTGCCACCACGTAGGGAGCCAGCGACGCAGACGTCGTTGTGGTCGATGCCGTTTCCAAGACGATGGCGTCGGCTTGCGCTGCTGCCGCTACGCCGGCGAGTTGCTCCGGCGTGAGATCGGGCGTGCATAGAACCATTCGCCGCGCAACGCCGTCGAGTTCCACCAGCGCGAGCGCCGTCGGGAGTTGCTCACGCGTTGCGATGAGTACCGAGCGGCCGCGAAGCGATTCCAGCGCAGTCCCGAACGTCGATCCAGCGGCCAATTCCGTGAGCTGGACTGAAGCGCCGCGACCATGAATTTCAGCGCTTATCGTCGCGCCGGATCGTGCTATGGAATCCCAAAGACAGCTCACTTCATGCCACTCCCGCGTCGTTGAGCACAAATTCTAGGGCAACACAGGGTCAATCGCGCAAGTCGAATCCAACAATAGCTCACCGGCCGGTCCCTTACTCGCGAGCACAATAAATCCGGGTCCCTCTTTGAAGTCCATGCCGGCCACAACGAGGGTGTAATCCCCCATCGTCGATGTCGCCGCGGGCAGTTTATCAGCGAGCAATTTATCAGCGAGCAATTCGAACGGATCGGTGCCGTCCAACTCTTCGCCCATCACTCGCAACGCTTCGTATGACCATCCGCCGATCGCGACGGACGACCAAGTGTCGGTGATCTGCGCTGCCGCCCGCTGCAGCGCATAGGCCACGTCCGGACGTACGCACTCGATGTGGATGTGCAATTGGTCTTGGCTGCGGGCATGCCGTGGGTTGAGTGCCAACCCGATCGCGCCTCGGCGGATGCTATGCCCGACGACCGCGGCAACGAAGTCGCGCGCTTGCCAGGCGGCGGCAAAATAATTGGGCGCGCCGGCTTCGAAAAGCGCGGCGCTCTCCATGCCGGCGATGGTCTTGGTCGGTATCAAAAGGAAATGCGCACCGCCCTTTACGTCGTGGAGGACGGCGAAGCCGTCGCGCTCATGCGGCGCCTCGGGCAAAAAAATGCGCTCGCAAGGGTATGCGCTGTGTTGCTGCAGCCAATGAACGGTGCATTGGTCTTGCACTATTTGGCGCAGCGCATCGCGGTTCGCGGCCGCGCCCGCATTCACCGACAAGGCGAGTGCCAGCAAGCCGCCCAAGCGGCAACGCAGCAGTGCCGACGAATCGCGACGAGTCAACGTGGAACCTAAATTTTTGACGGGGAATCCTGAATCGGCGCCGGTTCGGCGACTCGCTGCAGCGCGTTAATGGCGGGAATTTGTACCAGAAGAGTTGTGCCGCCCGAGGCCGGACTTCTGACATCCAGTCGGCCGCCGAGGGCGCGAACCCGATGACGCATGGACGCGAAACCGTGCGAGCCGATGGCGGTGAGTCGACTGGCGGGGATCCCTTTCCCGTCATCCGAAATCTGCATGACGATCGCATCCCCGCCCATGTCCAGCGTGATGTCCATGGATTTCGCCGCCGAATGCTTCAGGATATTCGTGAAGGCCTCTTGGGCGATACGGAACAAGGCGATGGCAGCCTCGGAGGTCAACTTTGGCTCGTCATCGGGATATGACTCGATGCATTTGAGGCCGGCACGGCCGCAGGTCTCTTTCAATTGCCAGCGCAGTGCGGCGAACAATCCCACATTGTCCAATAGCGTCGGCCGCAATTCCTCGATGATCCGCCGTTTCAGATCAACGCCGGCGGAGAGATTTTGTTGCACGCGGTGCAGCCGCTGTTTCATGTCGGGATCGTCTTTGGCGAGATGTTGTTCCGCCCACGAAATATCCATGCGTGCGCCCACCAACAGGCCGCCGAGCTCGTCGTGCAATTCGCGTGCAAGAACGGCCCTCTCGCGTTCCGCCACGTTTTGCAGATGGGTTGAGAGCTCGACGAGTTCGCGATTCAGCTCCTCCGCCTCGCGTTCGAGTTGCAGCTTCTGATCGCGCAGTTCCGCGGTCTGCAAGGTGCGGCGGCGCATGTCCATGTACACCAGCCGCGCGGCGACACCCACCAGCAACATATTGAAAATCGTTCCGGCGACGGTGATCCAACGGCTCAAAATCAAGGATCTGGACCAGCTCTCTTGCGCCGCACTGTGCTCCAGGAATTCACGGTCGCGAAATTGTTCCAGCATATCGTTGATGGCCTCGCCGGTATCCGAACCGACGCTGGTTTTAACCAGCGCGACTGCGGCCGAGGTCCCCTGGGCTTTCTGAATCGCAACTATCATTGCAAGATCCGCGAGCCGCTTGCCGATCAACACATGCAGCGTATGCATATCGGCGAAATTGGAATCGGAACCTGTATATGCCAACCGCAATCGTTCCAGCCGAGGTTCCACATCGGCAACGTACTCGTCGTAGTTCTTGAGGAATTTCTGATCGCCGGTGAGTAAGAAACTGCGCTGTGTGGCGACCGATCGGGAGAGAGAAGCCTGCAATTGGTCGATGGCTTGTTCGCGCAGCGCGGATTTTTGCAGCCGCTCGCTGGCTTCCTGCAAGCGTTCCTGACCCGCGCCGGTCAAAAAAAACAGTGCGGCCAGGAAACCGACGATCAAGAACGGGGGCACCGCGACGTACCACCGGCCCAGTCCGTCCATGGCTTCACCAAGTATGTTGACGCGATTCATGCCGTAAGGTTGGCGGCGCTCATGCCAAACCACTGTACTCGAATTTGCCGGAAACGCGAGTGTTGGGATCGCGCGTCAGTAGACGCCTAAGCTCATCGTATCGCTCCTTGCTCTCGCGCCAGGTCTCGAATGCAGCGAGCGGCATGGGTTTTGCGTACAGATTTCTGTGTGGCTGGGTTATTGATGCGAAGCCGCTTACTATACGCGGCCTCATGCCCACCCTACGCCTCGATAAAGTTTCCCTAAGCTTCGGCCTCAAACCCTTATTGGACGATGCCGGCCTGCAAATTCGCAGGGGCGAACGCGTCTGCTTGCTTGGGCGCAACGGCGAGGGGAAGTCATCGCTGTTACAACTGATCACTCGTCAAATCGTCCCCGACGGCGGTGAAGTGTGGGTGCGCCCCGGCGCGCGCGTCGCGAGCTTGGCCCAAGAGGTGTCGCCCGCGAGCGATGCATTGGTGCGCGACGTGGTCATGAGCGGGTTCGAGCCGGGCACCGTTGCGACCGGCGATTGGCAGGCCGAACTGCAGGTGGATCAGGTCATCTCGCGCCTGAAACTCGATCGAGACGCGGCGATGGGCGCCTTGTCGGGCGGCTGGCGGCGGCGGGTGATGCTGGGCCGCGCATTGGTCGCCATGCCGGACCTCTTGTTGTTGGACGAGCCGACCAATCATCTGGATATCGACGCCATCACCTGGCTCGAAGACATGATGCTCGACTTCGACGGAGCGTTGCTGTTCATCAGCCACGATCGCGCCTTCGTGCGCCGTTTGGCGACGCGGATCGTGGAGCTCGATCGAGGGCAGCTACGCGTTTGGCCGGGCGGCTATGACGACTACATTCTGCAGAAGCGCGCGGCGCTCGAAGTCGAGGCCAAACATGCCGCTTTGTTCGACAAGAAGCTGGCCCAGGAAGAGGTTTGGATTCGCCAGGGCGTGGAGGCGCGGCGCACGCGCAACGAGGGCAGGGTGCGTGCGCTCAAACAGCTGCGCATACAGCGCAGCGAGCGGCGCGAGCGCATCGGGCAGGTGGAGATTCGAGTGCAGGATGCGGCGCCGTCCGGCAAGTTGGTGTTCGAAGCGACTCGCGTCACCCACACTTTCGGCGCGTCGCCGGTACTTGCGGATTTCTCCGCACGCATCATGCGCGGCGACCGCATCGGCATCATCGGTCCCAACGGCTGCGGCAAAACGACGCTGATAAAACTGCTGGTCGGTGAATTGGAGCCCACCTCAGGAAAGATCCGCCGCGGCACGAACTTGGCTAGCGCCTACTTCGACCAGCAACGCGAACAACTTGATCCGGCGGCCTCCATCATGGACAACGTCACCGGCGGCAGCGGCGACACCGTCACCGTCGATGGTCAGCCGCGGCACGTGTCGGGTTATTTACGCGATTTCTTGTTTCCGCCGGAGCGATTGCACGCGCCGGTGAGCATGCTGTCGGGCGGCGAACGCAACCGCTTATTGCTGGCGCGGTTGTTCGCTCGGCCGAGCAATCTTCTGGTGATGGACGAACCGACCAATGATCTGGACGCGGAAACTCTGGAGCTATTGGAAGAGCTGGTTGCGAACTATGCGGGGACTCTGCTCCTCGTCAGCCACGACCGAGCGTTTCTCGACAACGTGGTCACCAGCACGCTGGTGTTCGAAGGGTCTGCCCAGGTCAATGAATACGTGGGCGGCTACAGCGATTGGCTGCGCCAGCGCAAAGTCAGTGCGCAGCTTGTGGCGCGCGCGCCTGCCGCGGCGCCCGCTGCGGCGCCCGCCCAATCCAAGGCGCGACGCCTGTCCTACAAGGAGCAGCGCGAGCTCGCGGCCATGCCTGAAAAAATTCAACGCCTCGAAGCCGAACAACTGCAGCTGCAGGCGGCGATCGCCGATCCAAATCTGTTCAAGGATGATCCGG
>PMMB01000267.1 GCA_003165495.1 Gammaproteobacteria bacterium
GTGCACTGTCGACGATTTTATCGGCAAATTCTTGAGTTTTTCGGAAGCAGATGCGGATTCGGCATGGAACGTGGTCGCATTGCTCGACCAGCGATTTAGGCGCGGGCAAATCCCGGCCGATATATATCGTTCCGTTGAGTCAAAGATAGTACGCCGCGAATTGGGTGCGCACGCTGCCGGTACGACGATAGAATTTGATTCAAGCGGCGCAGCGTTCAAGGTGACGACAGAGCGATTTAGCGTCCAAACAAGCGGCGTTCGGGCGATAACGGGCCCCGAAAATAAAATGGACGCCGCCGCCTCCAAGTTCCGGCCGGCGCCGCTTAAATCTCCCCCCGTTTGGACGCATGATCGCCGGGAGTCGCCTGCCGCTGAAATTGGTCGGGTCTTACACAATCGCTATGTTCTGGAGGCTCGGCTGGGCCGGGGCGGCATGGGAACGGTATTTAAAGCACTGGATCGCTACCGCTGCGATCTCCCGCAAGGCAACCGTCACGTAGCGATAAAATTTCTGCATGAAAGAGTTGCCGGCCGTCCGGAGGTCCTGTCGAATCTGCGAAGCGAATTCCATTGCGCGCAAGCGCTTTCGCACCCCAATATTGTCAAGGTATACGAGCTAGATCAGGATGAGGACGTCGCGTTTTTCACGATGGAGTTCCTGGAGGGAGAACTCTTGAGCGACGTGATCGAGCGGAATCCGCAAACGACGCCGAGATCACATGCTTGGACGATAATACGAGACGTGGGCGCCGGCCTGGCCCACGCGCATGAGCGCAATGTGACTCACGGGGATTTGAAGCCGCAAAACATCATGATCACGAGCTCGGGCGAGGTTCGCATACTCGACTTTGGCGCCTCTAGCGCTCTGAGCCGCCTCCGCTCAAGTGCCGAGGACGTTCAAAAGAGCAATTCCACCGCGTTGACACCGGCGTATGCGAGTTGCGAACTCTTGGCCGGAGCAGCGGCCGATCCGCGTGACGATCTTTATGCCCTTGCGTGCGTGTCGTACGAACTTCTCGCGGGGCAGCATCCCTTTCAACGCCGACGATCGACCGAGGCACGCGACCTTGGCATGGTGGCCGAGCGGCCGCGCGGGCTGACTCGGCGACAATGGGAAACGTTGGCAATGGGTCTTTCCTGGGATCGGCAAAACCGCTCGATATCGGTCGGCGATTGGATCGCCAGGCTGAATCCGCCGCTGGTAGCGACGCGGCAATGGGTGCGCTCGCTCAAATTGAAGACCGAACGCTCGGCTCTGTGGACTCCCTCTTTGTCCGGCGCCGTGGCCCTGCTTGCCATCCTGCTCGTGAGCGGAATCCTATGGGGCTCATTCAATCGTCCGTCGTTCGAAAGAAAAATCGGCGCAGATGTCGCAGTTGCACAAGCCGTTCCGCAGCCCGTGGCGAATACGCCATTCCTTGCCGATTCGACGGCACCGCAGCAGAGTTCTTCGTCAGCTGGGACTTCCGCGCCGATGCAGGCTATTGCGCAAACGCCACCGTCACCACGACGCGTTAGGACTGACGCGGCGCACTCGGCATTGCACCAAGCGAACAACAACATCAGCATCTCCGCCGGCTATTACAGATTTGGATCGCGGCAGAATTTTGCGGAAATCCACGTTCGTCGATCCCCCGGATCTGATGGCGATACGAGCTTTATATGGTGGACCGAGCCTTCCTCGGCAATGCCCGGCGTTGACTACGTATCTCAACCGCGGATGGCGCAGTTCTTGCCGAACGGGATGCACATGGCCAGTTTATTCGTCAGACTCGTTCCTCACGCCCGGCAACATTCCGCGGCGTTCTACATCGCCATCGGCGAGCCAAGCAAAGGTACCTCCCTGGGCCGCGTTGCGCGCACGACGATATTACTAATGCCATCAAGTTGATATCGCGTCGAGCGCCTGATTCAAACGCGTCACTCCGCGAACCGACATTCCTTCGGGAGGCCGCTTCGGCACGTTCGCCTCGGGTACCACCGCCAATTTGAAGCCGTGTTTCGCCGCCTCGCGCAGGCGTTCCTCGCCGAACGGGACAGGGCGAATTTCTCCGGCCAACCCCAACTCGCCGAACGCGATCAGAGAATTGGGTACCGGTGTATCGCGCAAGCTCGACCTTGCGGCCATGACAATGGCCAAATCTCCGGCAGTCTCCGCCAAGCGCACGCCGCCGACGACGTTGGCAAAAACGTCTTGGGCCTGCAATTGCAATCCCGCGTGGCGATGCGCCACCGCAAGCAGCATCGTGAGGCGATTACCGTCGATGCCGACCGCCACCCGGCGCGGATTGGCGCCGAGACTCACATCCGCCAGCACTTGTACTTCGATCAGCAGCGAGCGTGTTCCTTCGCGCATCACGGTGATGACGCTGCCAGAGACGGGTTCGGCATGCCGCGACAGAAAAATCGCCGACGGATTCGTGACCTCACGCAAACCCTGCTCGACCATGGCGAATACCCCGATTTCATTGGCGGCACCGAAGCGGTTTTTCACCGAGCGCAGCACGCGGTAGCGGCTGCCGGTGTCACTCTCGAAGTACAGAACCGTGTCGACCATGTGTTCAAGCACCCGCGGCCCGGCGATTTGCCCTTCCTTGGTGACGTGACCGACGAGCAGCACCGCCGTGCCGCTCATCTTTGCGAAACGCACCAGTTCCGCCGTGCACTCGCGCAGCTGCGAGACCGCGCCCGGCGCCGATTCAATCCGCTCTGAGTGCATGGTTTGGATGGAATCCACGATAACAACGCGCGCCGCAAGGCCCGACGCCGCACCGACGATGTCCTCCACGCAGGTCTCGGCAATCAGCCGCGCGGTGGCGGCCTCCAACCCCAAGCGCCGGGCGCGAAGTGCGACCTGCTTCAAAGATTCCTCGCCGGTGGCGTACAGCACCGGCCCTGAACCATTGAGGGCCGCCGCCGCCTGCAACATCAGTGTCGATTTGCCGATCCCGGGATCGCCGCCAATCAGGGTCACCGAGCCCAGCACCAGTCCACCGCCCAGCACTCGATCTAGCTCAGTCGAGCCGGTAGTCAGCCGGGGTTGTTCGAGCATGGCCTCGGCGGCCAATGAAGAGGAGAGATCCGCCCGGGAGGCTTGGATCGATCCCGACGGTTTGCGTGGATTTGCGCGAGAAACCTCGGCCAACAAGGTGTTCCACTCACCGCAACCGGCACACTGCCCCTGCCATTTCGGAGAAGATGCTCCACAGTTCTGGCAGAAAAAGACCTCTTTGGACTTCGCCATTGGCTTCCTTAGCATCGAATTGTGATCTTAACATTGCGGTTAGTACGGCTCGATCACCTATACTGCCGGGCCTCAGGATTTGGATTATGTCTATTGCATGCGCAAATTTGGGCTGATCGCTGCGATTGCGGGCTTGGGCACCTTAGGCTTGGGCTTTTTGCTCCGGGTAATCGCTCATCTGGACACCTGGCCATGGCTTCCGGGGATCATTCTATTGACCGGCGGTAGCGCAATTCTCCTGTGGTACCGCTTCGCAGCATCCGCCGCGGCGACGCCCTTACCAAGGATCCCCAAACCGTTGGGCACCGATACCGCGCGGCTCCTCGACAACTTCGAACAGCGTTTCGCCGACCTCAAGGGCCGCAAACCCAACGCCACCGTGCTGAGTGATTTATACACTCTCGCGTCCCAGCTGGAACGGCGTGGCCGGGCGCCGCAAGCCACCGCCGTCTACCGCCACTTGGCACGCGTCGATAACACCTACCGCGATGTCGCCGCTCGCCTAGGGCGTCTGATGGACGCCGAGCCCGTCAAACCGAAAGCTGCGAGCGCCGCCCCTGCGGCGGCGGCCGCAGCACCCGGAGCGCAGCGCCTAGGCCGCTACCAACTCGAGCGCGAGATCGGACGCGGAGCGATGGGGACTGTCTACCTTGGGCGTGATACGGCCATCAACCGCATGGTGGCGATCAAGGCCATACCGCTGGCCAGTGAATTCAGCGACGCCGAACTCGTCGAGGCTCGATCGCGCTTCTTTCGCGAAGCCGAGACCGCCGGTCGCCTCAATCATCCGAACATCGTGACAATCTATGATGTTGGTGAGGAGCGTGGACTCGCCTATATCGCGATGGAATATCTCAAGGGCCGGCATTTGAGCGACTATGCGCAATCCGACAATCTCATGGAACCGCGCAAGGTATTGGAAATAATCGGCCGCACGGCCGAAGCTCTGGGGTTCGCGCACAAGCAGCAAGTCGTCCACCGTGATATCAAGCCGGCGAACCTGATGTACGATCCCAGCACCGACATTTTGAAAATCACCGACTTCGGCATTGCGCGTCTCTCGGGGGCCGGCAGCACGCGCACGGGCATCGTCCTCGGCACGCCTTCCTTCATGTCGCCGGAGCAGCTCGAGGGACGAACTGTGACAGGTCACTCGGACTTGTTTTCGCTCGGTGTTAGCCTATTTCAATTGTTGACCGGTCAGCTTCCTTTCACCGCTGACTCCATGACCGGGCTGATGCAGCAGATTGCCGAAGCACCGCATCCGCCGTTGCGGGCCTTCCGGCCGGATCTGCCCGCCTGCGTCGAGAGCGTCATCGATCGAGCGCTCGCCAAGAATCCCGATGCGCGGTACGACACTGGTGCGCAAATGGCCGCAGCCTTGGAAGACTGTCGGTCACGAATACCGAGCGGACTGCCATGATTGGACAATACTCATGAGTTTGAAGGGGAAAATCGCCAGCGTGGCGCTGACCGACACGGGAAAAGTCCGCGAACACAACGAAGATATGATCGGCACCGAGGCCGACATCGGGCTTTTCGTATTGGCGGACGGTATGGGCGGCTATAACGCGGGTGAGGTCGCGAGCGGCATCGCCGTCAAAACCATTATCAATTTGGTCCGGGATGCGGTCATGCGCGAGGACCTGAGCGTGCCCGACAAGGAGACCGGATTGTCGCGCCCGAGCATCATCTTGCGTGATGCGATTCACAGAGCCAACAAAATCATCTACCACACGTCCAAGACCCAGCCTCAATGTGAGGGCATGGGCACTACCGTGGTGGCGTGCTTGTTTCACGACAACAAATTGTCGATCGCGCATGTCGGGGATTCAAGGCTTTACCGCTTGCGCGACAACCGCTTCGAGCAGATGACTCTCGACCATTCGCTGCTGCAGGAACTGGTGGACCGAGGCTTCTACTCGCAGCAGGAAGCACAGCGCGCGACCAACAAGAATTATGTTACACGGGCGCTGGGAGTCGAACAAAACGTCGAAGTGGAGATCCATGAGCAGCCGGTGCAGAAGTCCGATTACTATGTGCTCTGTTCCGACGGCCTCTCGGACATGATCGAAGATGAGGATATTCACTTAACAATCAGCACCTTTAGTGCTAATCTTGATACAGTTGCTAAACAATTGATACAGCTCTCGAACGATAACGGCGGGCGGGATAACGTGTCGGTCATCATGGCTCATGTAGCTGAGCCGTTCCCCGCGCACCGGCGTATATTTGACAAAATCTTGGGATGGTTCGGTTAGGGAAATGGAGTCTGAATGGCACGCCTGATGCTCAGCTTGGATGGTCAGATCCTCGCGGAATACAACATGAATAAAGAGCGCTATACGATCGGGCGCCTTCCGGACAACGATATTCGTATCGACAATCCGGCGGTGAGCGGCCATCACTCGCTCATCATCAATATTCTGAACGATTCGTTTTTGGAAGACTTGAACAGCACCAACGGCACGTACGTCAACGGCAAGCTGATCAAGAAACACGCCATGCAGCACGGTGACGTGATCACCGTCGGCCATCATCAGCTGCGCTTCGTCGACAGCCAGGACGGCGAGGCTGAGCAGGACGAATTCGAAAAGACCATGGTCATCACCCCGAGCTCACAGGGTGAGGAACGCATTCGTCGAGTCGGCGTTGCGGTAGATCAAGCCGCCAAGGCGGTGGCGGCCAAGCGTCCCGGCGTGCCGGACAATGCCACGGCGCTGCCGAAGGCCAAGCTCCAGGTGCTGAGCGGCGCCTTTGCCGGCCGCGAACTGGAACTCACCAAGGCGCTCACCACGCTCGGCCGCCCCGGGGTCCAGGTTGCTGCCATCACGCGGCGGGCCGAAGGCTATTTCATCGTGCACGTGGACAGCGGTAAGGA
>PMMB01000043.1 GCA_003165495.1 Gammaproteobacteria bacterium
CACTCCTGTGCATTGCCCACGTGGCGACCACGATCACACCCAAGGCGCCGATCGTGCCGCCGATCCGCACACGGCGATTCGATCGCGAGGGGCGTTTAATCGGAGGGGTTGCGGCGGCGCGCCTGCGCTGCTCGTCGTATTTCTTGACTGCGGCATCCGCGAACAACTTTGCCCGACCCGGCGACATGGGCTTGTGGATGAATCGATAGACGGTCCCTGCGCTGATCAACCCGGCAAGCGAAATTTCCGCGTCCCGATTGCCGGCGACCACGACCACGAGATCGGGGAATTGCCGTTTGATCTGTCCGACGAACACGGTCGAGGCCTCGATCAGTGCCTGCACGTCCAGTACCAAGATGCCCACTTCGCCGGCCACCAAGAGATCGCTGACCTTGTCGGCCGAGAGAACATGCCACAGCCGTCGTGCCCCGCCTACCGCCTCGCGCAGCGTTTGCAGGAATACTTCGTCACGGGTCAGCACCACGAGCTCGACGATCTCGCTCGCGGGGTTGGACCGCAGCGCATCCAGCGTGGCGCCCTCTTCGTCAGAAGCTAGCACCGGGTTGTTTCCTTTCATTCAGACCCTTAAGGTCGCGGATCACCGGCCGCAGTAGACCGCACTGCAGCAACTTAAATACGCCACGTTCCCTGCGGCTAGTGTCATTCCATGGGCGACGCTATACGATACGGAGTCTCTGGCAACAGACAATGTCTGTTGCACTGCGTCAAGTTAATTCTGTGACTGGACACTCACTCAGGGGCGCAAGCGCTCATGACGGGGAGAGCATTGAGCGGTTCAATCGGGATTACGTCGAAATTGCCAGTGGACCAGCGCGCCGCGCTGGAACAATTGCTGTTCTTCAACGTCAATCAACATCGCGTGCGGGTCGGGATCCAGCAATCCATAGACACCTATGGAGTGCCGGAGATCTACGAGCAAGACGGCGGCTTGCGGGTCCGCGTGGGCGATATCGCCGAAGTGCAAACCCTGTTTGCGATATCCGACATGGGCAGACCGGTGGGCGTTGCCGTTTTCGTACGCTCGGCGCATGAACGATTCGCGGTGCTGCATCTCGGGGTAGATCCNNATCCGCAGTGCGGCGCGCCGCACGCGCGGAGTCGATCGCATCGAATTGGTTTACAAAGATCGCCACGCCGTGCGCCTGCACGGCTGAATCAGCGTAGTGCCTGATGGCGAGCCAACGCAACCTTCGGCGACTCGGAGCGCAGCGTCATGCCGACGGCAAACTGCGCTGCGCGTGGTGTGCGGCGGATCCACTGTACCTTGCCTATCACGATACCGAGTGGGGGGTGCCCGTGCATGCCGACGATAAGCTCTTCGAAATGCTGTGTCTGGAGGGCGCGCAAGCGGGCTTGAGCTGGCTCACCATCCTGCGCAAGCGCGAGACTTACCGCAAAGCGTTCGACGGTTTCGACGCCGAGAAGATGGCCCGTTACAACGCTGCCAAACGCAGGCGCCTCATGCTCGATCCCGGCATCGTCAGAAATCGGCTCAAGGTGGATGCTTTCATTACCAACGCCAAAGCCTACCTCGAGATCCGTGCTTCCCGGAACTCCTTCAACGACTACATCTGGCAGTTCACCGGTGGTGAAGTGTTGCGCCGCCGGCCGCTGTACTTAGGCGGCATTGCCCAATCGACCAAACACAGCGACGCGATGAGCAAGGATCTCAAGCAACGAGGCTTCCGTTTCGTCGGATCGACTATTTGCCACGCGTTCATGCAAGCCGTCGGAATCGTCAACGAACATCAACGTTACTGCTGGGTGGCAGGCAAAGGAAATCGGCATGAATGATCGGGAATCGCTGCTGCGCCTACGCTTAAGGCCGCGGATAGGGGCGGCGGCATTGCTTCTATTCATGCTTCCTGCGGTGAGCTTTACGCAGACAGTGAAACCGGTGTTGAAGCCACTCGATGTCTTCGATCTGCAGTGGGTGAGCGATCCGCAAATCTCGCCCGACGGCCGCAGCATCGCCTACGTGCGCATGAGTTTCGACATAAAGACGGATCGGCCGCGCGGCGTCGTTTGGTTGATCGGAGTCGACGGCAAGCATGCGCGGCCGCTGTCCGGCGCCGCGACGAGCGCCGCGCCGCACTGGTCGCCGGACGGCACTCGCCTGGCGTACTTAGCGGCGGGCGCGGATGGCTCGACGCAGCTATTCGTGTATTGGAGCGAGAGCGGAGCCACGGCCGCCATCAGCAATTTTACGGAATCGCCCACCGCTCTCGCCTGGTCGCCCGACGGTCGCTGGCTCGCCTTTACCATGCCGGTGGCCGCCGAACGCAAGCCGTTGAAAGTGGAATTGCCGGAAGCACCGAAGAACGCCCACTGGGCGGATCCGCCCAAACTCATCGACAGGATGGTGTTCCGGGCCGACGGCGAAGGCTATTTACCGAACGTCTTGTCAGCTCTTCATCATCGGCGCCGATGGCGGCGCGGCCCGCCAACTCACGCAAGGTGATTTCGACAGTCGAGGCACGCCGGCGTTCGACGTCGACGGCAAGAGCGTGCTGATCACGGCAAACAGACGCTCCGATGCGGAGTACGAGCCGCTCGACAGCGAAATATACCGTGTGGATTTATCGGACGCCTCCATTCACGCGCTCACCGATCGCCGCGGACCGGATCACCATCCCGTGGTTTCTCCCGACGGCAAGCATATCGCGTACTTGGGATTCGACGACAAGAGGCTCGGCTACCAAGCAACACAGTTGTACGTGATGGACAGCGACGGCAGCCACTCGCATTCACTCACGCCCGGTCTCGACCGCGACGCCGCGGCGCCGCATTGGGCCGGCGACAGCCGACAAGTGATTTTTCAATACGACGACCGCGGATCGACCAAGATCGCGGCGATCGACCTCGGCGGCAAAATGCGGGTTCTGGCCGATGATCTTGGCGGCAACGACATCACTCGGCCGTATTTAGGCGGTTCGTTCTCGATCGCCGCGAACGGCCGGTTCGCGTACACGCGGGCTGCGTCTCGTGAGCCCGCGGCGCTGGCCACCGGCACCTCGTCGCGTGACATTGCGACCCTTACCGCGCTCAGCGACACTTTGCTGCGCCAACGGAGTCTCGGCGCGGTCGAGGAACTATCCTACGACTCGTCGGTCGACCGTCGCCGCATCCAGGGATGGATCGTCAAGCCGCCGCTCTTCGATGCCACCAAGAAATACCCTTTGCTGCTCGAGATTCACGGCGGACCGTTTGCGAGCTATGGGCCAAACTTTGCCGCAGAAATTCAGCTGTATGCCGCGGCCGGTTATGTGGTGCTGTACCTCAATCCGCGCGGCAGCACGGGTTACGGCGAGGAGTTCGCCGATTTGATCCACCACGATTATCCGGATAACGACTTCGGCGATCTCATGTCCGGCGTGGACGCCGTGGTCGGCCGCGGCTACGTCGATCCTGAACGCCTGTTCGTCACGGGCGGCAGCGGCGGAGGCGTGCTGACGGCGTGGATCGTCGGCCACACCGACCGGTTCCGTGCCGCCGTGGTGGTCAAGCCCGTGATCAATTGGGCCAGCTTCGTGCTCACCGCCGATATGACCAACTACTTCTATCGTTATTGGTTCGACGGCTTTCCGTGGGACGACGTGCAGTCCTATTGGAAGCGTTCGCCGCTGGCCTACGTGGGCAACGTACACACGCCGACGATGCTGATGACCGGCGAAGTGGACTACCGCACTCCGTCGAGCGAGGCTGAACAATTCTATCAAGCCCTGAAATTGCGAAAGATCGACACGGCCTTGGTGCGTGTTCCGAATGCCTCGCATGACATATCGGCGCGCCCCAGCTTACTCATCGACAAAGTGGCTTACGTGCTCGCCTGGCTCAAGTCGCACGACGTCAAATCGCCATGAGTCACGTTTTGCCGATCGTCTGTGCCGTCTGACCGAACAGAATTTTTCGCGACTCTTCGTTGACTGTCGGGTTGCTGCTGATGGCCGCGCCGCGTTCATAGGCACGCAGAGTGGCGGGACGGCTTTTGATGGCCTCGAACCAGCGCTTCAGGTGCGGAAAGTCATCAAGATTCTGCCCCTGCGCTTCGTAAGGTACGATCCACGGATAGGCCGCCATGTCGGCAATGGAGTAGGCGCCGGCGATGAATTCGCGGTCGGCGAGACGTTTATTCAACACCCCGTATAGGCGATTGGTTTCTTTGACATAGCGCTCGATGGCATACGGAATCTTATCGGGGGCATATCTCGTGAAATGATGATTCTGACCCGCCATGGGTCCGAGTCCGCCCATTTGCCAGAACAACCACTGCGTAACCTCCACCCGGCCGCGCAAGTCCTGCGCAATGAATCGCTCGCTCTTCTCCGCTAGATACAACAAAATCGCGCCGGATTCGAAGACGGATATCGGCGCGCCGCGCTCCATCGGCGTGTGATCGACGATGGCCGGCATGCGGTTGTTCGGCGAGATGGCGAGGAATTCCGGCTTGAATTGCTCGCCGG
>PMMB01000320.1:0-134 GCA_003165495.1 Gammaproteobacteria bacterium
ATCACGCCCGGCGCCACGCGCTCGAGCGGCGACTTTAGCTTGGCGTTCACCGGGCCTTTGCCGTCGATGGGCAGCCCAAGCGCATCGACGACGCGGCCCAGAAGCTCGGGACCCACCGGCACTTCGAGAATGCG
>PMMB01000320.1:211-1390 GCA_003165495.1 Gammaproteobacteria bacterium
GTCCTGCTCGAGGTTCAGCGCCAACCCGAAGGTGTTGCCGACGAATTCCAACATTTCGCCGTAACGCGCGTCGGCGAGGCCGTGGACACGCACGATGCCGTCGGTGACGCTCACCACCGTGCCGACATTGCGCGCCTCCGTGGCGGATTGGAATTTTTCGATGCGCGCCTTGATCAGGTCGCTGATTTCCGATGCCTTGATGGACATATGTAGTTCCTAGCTTCCCAATTCTGTTGCGAGTCGTTCCAAGCGGCCTTTCAACGAGCCGTCGATGACCAGATCCCCGGCACGCACCACCGCGCCGCCCAACAGCGTCGAATCGACGGAGTTTTGCATGCGCACTTGGCGCTTGAGGCGCGTGCTCAGAGCTGCCCTAAGCTTGTCGGTTTGCGCGGCGTCGAGCGGCACGGCGGAAACCACCTCCACGTCGATGGTATTTTCAACCGCGGAGCGCAGAACCTCGTAATGCGCCGCGATTTCCGGCAACAGCAGCAGGCGGTGATTCTCCGCCAGCACGCGCACGAAGTTCTGCATGCCGGCATTGAGTTTAGCGCCGGCGACGTCGGTGATGAGGCTGACGAGGTCGGACGCCGACCACGCGGGACTCTTGGTGAGCGGGGCGACGCGCGGATCTGCGACGATCTCGGCCGCAGCTTTGAGTCCCTGCGACCACGCCGCAAGGGCATTCGCATCGCGCGCGTATTCGAACGCGGCTTTCGCATAAGGCCGGGCAACGGTAGCTCGTTCAGCCACGAGCAACCTCGGCCGCCAATTTATCCAGCAGCTCGGCGTGAGTCTTCGGATCGATCTCGCGTTCCAGCAAGCGCGACGCACCCGCGACGGCGAGTTTTCCCACTTCCTTGCGCAGTTGTTCACGCGCACGCGAACTCTCGCGCGCCACTTCGTCGTGCGCCTGCGCCACCATGCGCTGCGCTTCGCTCGACGCCGTGCCCTTGGCTTCCTCGACGATTTCGTTTGAGCGCTTGCCCGCCAGGTCGACGATCTGCGTAGCCCGGTCGCGTGCTTCGCGGATGATTTCCTTGGAGCGTGCCTCGGCCTCTTGGAGATCCTTTTCGCTCTGGCTGGCGGCCGCCAAACCGGCTGCAATTTTCTTCTGCCGCTCTTCGATGGCTCCCATGAGCCACGGCCAGAAGAATTTCATGACCGCCCAGGCGACCA
>PMMB01000320.1:1502-4912 GCA_003165495.1 Gammaproteobacteria bacterium
GCGGAGCTCTCGAGGAACTTGCCGCCCAGAAGACCGAAGCCGATAGCGGCGCCCGCACCACCTAGGCCGATCACCAAGCCTGCTGCAATCACGGTGGAGCTCATGAGTTGAGCGATTTGCGTCACATTGTCCATTATTGTCTCCGGTCTTTAATGTCTTGAATGAATCGAATCTAGTGTTTCTCGGCCGAGATGCCCACGTACACGATGGTCAGGACCATGAAAATAAATGCTTGCAGCGTAATGATGAGGTAGTGAAACACGGTCCACACGACCCCGGCGCCGAACTGCGCTATACCTAAAAAGTAGGTCGATAGGTGATTGAACGCCGCGCCGAGCGTGAAGCAAGCGATCAGCAAAAATATGAGTTCACCGGCGTACATGTTGCCGAACAGTCGCATCGACAGAGATAACGGCCGCACTACTTCTTCGATCACTCGAAATGCGAAATTAATGGGCGCCAACGCTACCTTGAGGGCCGTGCCGTGAGCATGAAACGGAGCGGTGAACCACTCTCCGGCAAAAACACCGAAGCCCTTGTGCGTAATGCCCACCCATTGGATCAGGAGAAACACGCCCAGCGCCATGCCGACGGTGGTGTTGAGGTCGGCCGTGGCCACTGTGCGCAGATGCTCCACGCCGAAGAGCTTGGCGGCGGCGGGCAACGCATCCACCGGCAGGATATCCATGAAATTTTCCAGGAACACAATGCAGAAAATCGTAATGGCGAGCGGCGCGATGAATTTGTTCGAGCCGTGATATGTGTCTTTCACCATACCGTCTACAAATTCGAACAGCATCTCCACCGCCGCCTGCAATTTACCCGGTACGCCGCTGGTGGCGCGGCGCGCTGCGATCGAAAGTACCAGAATGAAGATGAAGGAGATAACGAGAGTAAAAATGATGCTGTCGATGTGCACGGACCAAAAGGCACCGTGTCCCGTATTCACGGTGTAATGAGTAAGGTGGTGCTTGATGTAGCCCGTCACCCCGCCCGAACCTTCTTCCTCTGCCATGATTCCAAAACGCATAAGTCCCCAATCGTCATTTGAGCCGAACTAGACCGACCCAATACCCCAATTGCGTGACCACTATTCCTATCAATAGCGGTGCCGGGTCGAGTTTCAACCGCGCGATCGCTAAATACATTGCGAGCGCGAACCATAACCACTTCAGCGCCACGCCGGCATACATCGCCGCCGTGAGCGTGGCGCCGCCCGCAATCCCGGGCTTGAACGCGCGCCAACCCAACACTGCACTTCCGGCAGCCACGATCAATCCACCCACCAGCGCCGCAAGGGCCGGGCTCGAGCCTTTGAACACAAGAAACACAGACGCGACTAATGCCGCGCAGCCTGCTTGCAGGAGCACGACCCGAACGACCATCCGCTTGCCGCGACTCAGAACTTCATTCATCGCGAAGGGGACCGGACCGGCGGCGCTACCCTCGATTTCAACATTCTATAAGCCGGCGCCAGTCAAAATAAGCCGGCGCATTATAGAGAGGCCGACTCGCTGCATCAAGGCGTTTTCTGTCACTCGATGTGGCCGAGGATGCCCTCGAGTTCATCCAAGCTGTTGTAGCTCACGACAAGCTTTCCCTTACCGGAGGCGGTGTGCCGGAACGCCACCTTCGCGCCCAATTTATCGGTCAGTTCGCGTTCCAGCCGTTGGATATCCGGGTCCACTGCCGCGGACTCCTGTGGGTTGGCCGCGCGCGGGTTGATGATGCGGCGCACCAATGCCTCGGTTTCGCGCACCGACAGCGACTTCTTGGCCACGAGCCCGGCCACTTCGATCTGTTGGCCGCGCGATGTCAGGCCGAGCAGCGCACGCGCGTGGCCCATTTCAATGCGGCGCTGTTCCAGCAATTCCTTGACCTCGTCGGTCAGTTCCATGAGGCGCAATAAATTGCTCACCGCAGCGCGCGAGCGCCCAACGGCTTCGGCGGCCGCCTGATGCGTCAAGCCGAATTCGTCGATCAACCGCAGCAGCGCACCCGCCTCTTCCAGAGGGTTGAGATCCTCGCGCTGAATATTCTCGATGAGCGACATGGAAACGGCGGCCTCATCGGGCACATCGCGAATAACCGCGGGAATCTGTGCAAGCCCCGCCATTTGCGCCGCTCGCCACCGCCGCTCGCCGGCAATGATTTCATAGCGTTGCGACTCGCCGGAATTGCGGCCCCCCACGGGGCGCACCAGGATGGGCTGCACCAGACCCCGTGATTTGATCGAGTCCGCAAGTTCGCTCAAGGATTCGGCCCGCATATCGACGCGCGGCTGGTACTTGCCCCGCTGCAACAAATCGAGCGGCAAGCTCGCCAAGCGGTCGCCGGCGAGCACCGGCGGCTCATATAAGTGCGCGCCGGCGCGCTTCGCGAGCAGGGGGGAGAGCTCAGCGAGGCCACGACCCAAAGACGGCTTTTTGCCGGACATGACAAATCCCAGTGAACGATGTCGATTCTACGGACCCAACCGATTATACGGGCGCGGACGGCAGATCGTCGCGGCGAATCATCTCGCCGGCGAGCGCCAGATAGGCAAGAGCGCCGCGCGACTCCTTGTCGTGAAAGAGCGCGGGCTTGCCAAAACTCGGAGCCTCGGCCAAGCGCACATTGCGCGGGATCATGGTGCGGAACACCTTGTTGCCAAAGTGCTGGACCAGCTGCGCGGACACCTCGTTCGCGAGATTGTTGCGCGGGTCGAACATGGTACGCAGCAGACCTTCGATTTCCAGATCTGGATTGATGCTGGCCCGAACCTGCTCGATGGTTTGCACCAAAGAGCTCAAGCCCTCCAGCGCGTAGTACTCGCATTGCATCGGGACCATCACGGAATCCGCCGCCACCAGGGCGTTCAGCGTCAGCATGTTGAGCGCCGGCGGACAGTCGATCAAAATCACGTCGAAATCCTCGCGCACCGGCTTCAGCGCATTGCGCAATTTGAACTCTCGGCCGGTAATCATGCCGAGCAGGCGAACCTCGGCCGCCGTGAGATCCTGATTGGACGGCATCAGCATGAAACTGCCGTATTCAACCGGCACCAGCGCTTCCACCGCAGTGCAATCGCCCAACATCACATCGCAACTCGTGCGGGCTTGAGAATGCTTGTCGATTCCGCATCCCATGGTGGCATTGCCCTGGGGATCGAGATCGATCAGCAGCACACGCCGTTTGGTGGCCGTCAGTGAGGCGGCTAGATTGACGGCGGTGGTGGTCTTCCCGACTCCGCCTTTTTGATTTGCAACTGCGATGACCCGCTTCATGTTTTGCTCGATTTGGGCCGGCCCGCGTCCGTCTTAGTGGGTAAGAGTTCCACAAGATGCCGCTCGTCGTCCAGCCCGGGCACCTTGAGCCGATGCACCGCCAGCACACGAAACGTTTTGGGCAGCTCGGAAATTTCCTGGTCC
>PMMB01000316.1 GCA_003165495.1 Gammaproteobacteria bacterium
ATAAAGCCGGCCGGCGGCGCTGCGCATGACATGGCCGTGGCCATCATCGATGGTCTGCTCAAAATCGGCGGTCCAACTGGCGAGCCCGCTCAAGTACTTCTCGACGTCGGTCGCGGGCGACGCGGACACCGTCGCGGCGCCCAAGAGCATTGCCAGGAATATCAGTTTCATGCTGCTCATTCCTCGGGCGGTGCGGCCGCATAAATCTCGCGACCGCCATTGGACTGCAATGGGCCCACCAAGCCGGCCGCCTCCATGGCCTCGACCAGGCGCGCCGCACGGTTGTAGCCGATCTTGAGGCGGCGCTGCACGCCGGAAATGGACGCCTTGCGCGTCTCGGTGACGATGCGCACCGCCTCGTCGTACAAGGGATCCGCTTCGGCATCGGCCGCGCCTCCCTCGCCACCCTCCTCGTCGTCGGAAGGAAATCCCGGAATCGCGTTGGTCGGACCTTCCAGAATTTCGTCGATGTAGATCGGCGGTGAGGCGGACTTGAGGCCACCGACCACGCGATGCACTTCTTGATCCGATACGAAGGCGCCGTGCACTCGGGTCGGAATGGACGTGCCGGGAGGCAGGTACAGCATGTCGCCGTGGCCGAGCAACGACTCCGCACCGCTCTGATCGAGGATGGTGCGCGAGTCCACTTTGGCGGAGACTTGGAACGCGATACGGGTCGGGATATTGGCCTTGATCAACCCCGTAATGACGTCCACCGACGGACGCTGCGTGGCCAAAATGAGGTGGATGCCGGAGGCGCGCGCCTTTTGCGCAAGCCGCGCAATCAGCTCCTCAACTTTCTTGCCGACGATCATCATGAGATCGGCCAATTCGTCGATGATTACGACAATAAATGGCAGCGTCGTCAAATCTGGCACGTCTTCCTCGACCACACCGGGAACGCCTTGCACTATTTTTTGCATGCGGATCGGATCTTTGATGGGCTTACCCGCTTCCGCAGCATCTTTGACTTTGCGGTTGAAGCCGCCGATGTTGCGCACGCCGAGCATCGACATGAGCTGGTAACGCCGCTCCATCTCGGCCACGCACCAGCGCAGGGCGTTTGCCGCCTGCTTCATGTCGGTCACGACGGGCGACAGTAGATGCGGAATGCCTTCGTACACCGAGAGCTCCAGCATCTTCGGGTCGATCATGATCATTCGCACATGTTCCGGGGTCGCCTTGTACAAAAGGCTCAAGACCATGGCATTGATCCCGACCGACTTGCCGGATCCCGTCGTGCCGGCGATCAGCANNAACATCATCATAGGGCTTGGATTTGATGATCTCGCCAAGCGTCACGATCTCGCGTTTTTCATTGGGTATCTCCAGACCGACGACCGACTTGCCGGGAATGATTTCCACGACGCGGACACTGATGGCGGACAGAGCGCGGGCGAGGTCCTTCGACAGACTGCTGATCTGGCTGACCTTGACGCCGGGCGCCGGCCGCAATTCGAATCGCGTGATCACGGGGCCCGGCAGCACCGCGACGACCTCGGCTTCCACGCCGAAATCGCGCAGCTTGAGTTCCACCAAGCGCGACATCGCCTCCAGCGCGTCGTCCGAGTACGACTGCTCGCGTGGGCCCGCCTCGTCGAGCAAGGACAATGCCGGCAGCTCGCTCGACTTAGGGGCATCGAATAACGGCACCTGCCGCTCGCGCTCGACACGCTCGCTCTTCTGCGGGACAGGAGCAGCAGCCTCGATTCGCGGCGGCGGTCGGTTCGCCTGTTTTTTAGTTTCCTCGCGCACCACTTCCTGGCGTAGCTGCTTGCGCTGCTGGCCCGAGGCCAGTTCGCGCCGCTGCTCGATTCGCGTCCGCACCCAGTCGATCGCCCTGAGGACCGACGCGCCGAGCTGATCCATGACCCCAAACCAGGAGACGCCGATGAATAGCGCCACGCCCGCGAGCCACAGCCCCAACAGCAGCAAGGTCGCGCCGAGAAAACTCAAGGCATGCTCGAGGCCATGTCCGGTGTCCCCGCCCACCAGATTGCCCAGCGCGCCGCCCGCAGTGTTCGGCAACGCAGACCCATCCCAGTGCAACGTCGCCAGACCGCAACTCGTGACCAGGGTCAATGCGAATCCCGCGGCACGCAGCAAGGTATTGATGCGCGAGCGAGCATCGGGCAGTGCCTGCTCCTTGTGCACCAGCCAGCCCGCGTACGCCAACATCAAGGGAAATAGATACGCCGGACGCCCGAACAGAAACAGGAAAAATCCGGCAAGCCAGGCGCCCACCGGTCCGATCCAATTGCTCACGTGCGCCCGCCCCGGCTCTCCGGTGTCCATGAATGACGGGTCCTGCGGGTGGTAGGACAGCAACGCCAACAACAATAGCAGCGCAACGGCGCTCAACACCCACAGCGTGCCTTCACGCAAGGAGCGCGCCACGGCTGCAGAGAGCGTGCTCTTCTGCCTGGGTTTCTTGGGCGCAGCGTCGTCAGTCAATTCTAGACCTTTAATGATATTTACTTCTTAACTAGTTGAATAATATGTGATAGTAACCCAGTCCGGCGAATGGCATCAACACCGCGTCGGCCTCTAGCCTTAGGCGTGGAACTGGCCTTGATTGAACTGGCTGGCGCCCACAGATTTACTTACCATGAGCCGATCAAGATGTTCAGAAGAGAGGCAAATTATACATGAGCGCCCACAGGCACAGTCCACTCCTCANNGACAATTGGCCCGGCGACGTCGAACACCTCCAGGGCCCTGCCCTCATGGAGCGCATGCGGCGCCACGCCGAACGATTCAACACCGAGATCGTGTTCGACCATATCAATCGCGTCGAATTGCGCCAACGCCCTTTTCGCCTGTTCGGCGACAGCGGCGAGTACACCTGCGACGCGCTGATCATCGCCACCGGCGCCTCGGCCAAGTATCTGGGCCTGCCGTCCGAGGAGACGTTTCGCGGCAAGGGAGTATCGGCGTGCGCGACCTGCGATGGCTTTTTCTATCGCGGCAAGGCGGTTGCGGTGGTCGGCGGGGGCAACACCGCCGTCGAGGAAGCTCTCTACCTGACCAACATCGCCTCGCACGTGACCCTCGTGCACCGTCGTGACAAGCTGCGCGCCGAAAAGATATTGCAGGATCGCCTGTTCGCGCTCGAATCGGCGGGCAAGGCCAGCATCGTCTGGAACCACTCGATCGACGAAATTCTCGGCGACGACGACGGAGTGACCGGAGTGCGCCTGCGCAGCGCCTCGCCGGGAGGGCCGATGCGATCCATTGCAGCGCATGGCGTATTCATCGCCGTGGGCCATCAACCCAATACCCAGCTGTTCGCCAACCAACTCGACATGCGCGGCGGCTACATCGTGGTCAAGGGCGGCAGCGACGGCGACGCGACCGCCACCAGCGTTGCCGGCGTATTCGCCGCCGGCGACGTGGCCGATCACGTCTACCGTCAAGCCGTCACCTCGGCGGGCACCGGATGCATGGCCGCGCTCGACGCCGACAAATATTTGGAACGAGCGGAGTCCGAGCCCCTAGCCCAGCCGCGCGTCAAACACGCGTGATCCAAACCAAAGCGCGGTTTCTCGACAGCAT
>PMMB01000182.1 GCA_003165495.1 Gammaproteobacteria bacterium
GCCAAGGATCCTCGCAGGATCAGGCTCGCGGGGGCGCCGGCAGGCGCAATGACAGCGCTCCATCCACCGGAACCGTCGTCTGCAACCACGAGTTGCCGTAGGTCCGCCTTGAAGTTTTGCATGCGCGACCATGCCGGCAGGGTGACTTGTCCCGGCGCCTCGTCGAACGGGTCGCTCCACCAAGCAAATAATAGGCGCCACAAGCCGGAATACAGCGGATTCGAATCGCGCAATCGATCCAGCCGCACGCGCGCGACGATGAGGCCGGCCTCTTCCAATGACGAAAGGGTTTGCGAGGGAGTACCGCCGAACGCCTCGTTGCCGGGATCCGTCACCAGCACGACTTTAAGATTGGGCCGCAGGCGCTTTCGCGCCAACAAGTGCTGCGCGAGCTCCGGGGTCACCGGAGATCGATCGAGCACGATCAACTGCTCGGCATGATCGATCACCGACATTTCTCGCGCGAGAATATCTGTGTGCTGCGGTAAGTCGTACAGAAAATCGACATCGGCCTCCGACAGGCGGGAGACTTGCGAGGCGATGTGCGTTCCCGGCGGCAGCGGCTTCGCCGAATTCCAGAAGACCAGCGACAACCATGCGAGAAGCAACACCAGGAAAACGATCTTGGCGCATTGCGTCAATCGCGACGGGGTGGGAGACATTGCCGTCAGTCCGGAGCGCAGATCTGTGCCTCTGCCGCCTCGATCTGCGTACCCACTTCCATCCAACGCGTCTCCATGGAGGCTGCGTCGCGCGTCAAATCGGCGTGCTGAGCCTGGAGTCCGCCATGCATGGGATCGCTGCAAAGCGCCGCTTCGATGCGCGTTCGCTCAAGCGTGATCGCCGTGATGCGCTCCTCGATCCGTTCGATTTCACGGCGCAGCCCGCCCAATCGGCCGCGCGCTCCCGAGGCTGCCTTCGGCGTACGCTTCGGCGTCTCCTTTTGCGCTGGGACGGCCGGCCTCGTCTTGCCGCGCGACCTAAGCCATTGCTGGTAATCGTCCAAGTCGCCGTCGAAGATCTTGAGCTTGCCGTCGGCGACCAACCACAGCGAATCCGCGACTGTCTTGATCAAGTGACGATCATGGGACACGATCACCAATCCGCCCTCGAAGCTCTGCAATGCGACGGTGAGCGCATGGCGCATGTCGATGTCGAGGTGATTGGTCGGTTCATCCAACAATAGGAGGTTGGGCCGCCGCGCCACCAGCAGGGCCAGGGTCAGGCGCGCCTTCTCGCCGCCGGAAAAGCGCCCCACCGCTTCGAACGCACGATCGCCCTCGAAACCGAATCTACCCAGGTGATCGCGCAAGCGCTGTTCATCGCCCTTCGCGAATTCCGGTCCCCCCAAATTGCGCAAATGCCAAAAGGCATCGCAATCCGGCTGCAGCTGTTCCAGCTGCTGCTGCGCAAAGTAGCCGACGCTCAAGTCCGCGGCGGGAATGCGCTTACCGTCGAGCGGGGCCGCACAGCCTGCCAACATTTTGGTCAAAGTCGATTTGCCGGCGCCGTTGGGCCCCAGCAGGGCGATGCGGTCTTGGGGCCCGATCGATACATTGATGCCGCTGACGACGCGGGCGTCCGCATAGCCGCAGGCGGCGTCTTCCACCGTCAATAGGGGACGCGGCGTCTTGAGCGGAGCTGCGAATTCGAACTCGAATGGGCTGTCGACATGCGCCGGTACGATGCGCTCCATGCGCTCCAACATTTTCAGCCGGCTTTGCGCCTGACGCGACTTGGTGGCACTGGCGCGAAAGCGATTCACAAAGGAGGTGATTTGGGCCACGCGCCTTATTTGCCGCGCCTGCAGTGTCTGCTGCAGTGCCAATTCTTCCGCGCGCTTTTGTTCGAACTGCGAGTAATTACCCGAGTAGGCGTGAATGGCGCGATTCTCGATATGCAGCACCCGGTCGATGATCGCGTCGAGGAATTCCCGGTCGTGCGAAATCATCAGCAGGGTGCCGGGATATGTCGTAAGCCAATCCTCCAACCAGATGATGGCGTCTAGATCCAGGTGGTTGGTGGGTTCATCGAGGAGCAATAGATCGGCGCGCGAACACAGTGCGCGCGCGAGGCCGACGCGCACCCGCCAGCCACCCGAGAACTCCACGACTTTGCGCCCATGATCCGTCGTCTTGAAACCGAGCCCATGCATGATCGCCGCCGCCCGTGCTCTGGCGCGATAGCCGTCGATTGCTTGCAACGTCGCGTGGCCTTCCGCAAGCGCCATGGCCGCGTCGTGTCCATCCGCGTTGTTTCCATCCGCGCCGTTCGCTTCCGCGTCTGCGATGGCGGCGAGCACGCTGCGAAGCTCTGAGTCGCCGTCCAACACGAATTCAATCGCGGCGCGGGCGCTCGCGGCGACCTCCTGTTCGACACAGGCAATCTTCAAGGCGGCCGGCCGATCGATGTCGCCGCGGTCAGCGGCCAGCTCGCCCTGGATCGCCGCAAATAGACTCGACTTGCCCGAGCCGTTCGCGCCGGTGATCCCGACCTTGTTGCCGCGGAAGACTGTGAAGTTGACCTGCTCGAACAGCGGCTCCGGACCGCGCCGCAGGGTGAGATCCCGAGCAGATAACACAGCGGATTGCTACGAGGACAGTCGCAGCGGCCGCAAGACCGTGGGAACGCACAATGCCCCGTGGTGAGCCGCGCCGCCGGCTTGCTTGGATAAAATGCCGAGCATTTTGCTCGCTTCCATGGCATCGCCGAACAAGCGCCCCTGAGCATAGTAGCAACCATGCTTGCGCAGGAATTCGAGCTGCTCGCACGCTTCCACACCTTCCGCAATCACCTCGATATCGAGGCTCTTACCCATGTCGATGATGGTACGGACGATGGCGGCATCGTCCGAGTCCACGGCGACATCGCGAACGAACGATTGGTCGATTTTCAGAGTGCCGATCGGGAACTGTTGCAACGCCGACAGCGAAGAATATCCGGTGCCAAAATCGTCGATGGCCAGATTCAAGCCCATGGCATACAGCTCGTTCAGAAGTCCGATGGTGCGCTTCGGGTCCGTCATCAAGGTGGTTTCCGTAACTTCCAGCTCGAAGCAGGTGGGCGAGACCTGGTGTTTGCGGAACACGCTGCGGCAGCGGGCGATGAAGCTCCCTTGTTTGAGTTGACGCAGCGAGAGATTGATCGCAATTCGGCCCGGCTCCGGCACGGTTTTCTGCCACTCGCGGTAGTCCGAGCACACGCGATTCAAAACCCACTCGCCGATATCCAATATCAGGCTGGTCTCTTCGGCCAGGGGAATAAAATGCGAGGGAGAAATGTCGCCGTGGCCCGGCAGACGCCAGCGGAGCAGGGCTTCGGCGCCGACTACGCGGCCATTTCGAAGATCCACTTTGGACTGATACAGTATCACCAATTCATCGCGTTCCAGCGCGCGCCGCAACTTGCTTTTCAACATCAATCTTTCGACCGCCGCGGCATTCATTTCGGGTACGTAGAACGCGCAGGAGTTGCCGCCGTTCTGTTTCGAGTGATACATCGCCGCATCGGCATTGCGGATCAAATCGATCACATTGTCGGCGTCGTAGGGGCAGATGGCGACACCAACGCTGGCGGTTAAATAGACCTCTTGTTGATTCACGTAAAACGTGCGGCTTATTTCGTCGAGCAATGTGCGCGCGAGGTTGCCTATGCTCGCGCGATTGTCGACGTCCATCGGCAGATCATCGATGAACATGGCGAACTCATCGCCGGCCAGTCGGCCGATGACCGTGTCCTTGCTCAAGTTCCTGGTGAGGCGTTCGCTCAGGATCTCCAGAGTCCGGTCGCCGGCGGCGTGCCCGAAGGTATCGTTGACCTCTTTGAATCGATCCAAATCCAAATACAGAAGCGCGAGCGAGCGCTGACTGCGCCGCGCACGAGCGATGGCCTGCTGCAGCAGATGCTGAAACTGCATGCGATTCGGCATTTTGGTGAGAGTGTCATAGCGCGCCAAATACCGGATNNTAAATGTTGCCTTGGAACTGCGGATCTTCCGTAGTGATCGCCGATGAGGCCATGGAGACCGGAATGGTTTGCCCGCTGGCCGTGCGCAGGACGGTCTCGCGCGCTTCGGGCGCCGAGTTCGTGAAATCGAAGGCATTGCGGTGCACTTCGTCGATGAAGCTGACCAAAGGCTTGCCCACCAAATCTGTTTCCTGGTAGCCGAGCAGTCTCTGTGTGGCCTCGTTGCAGCTTTTCACGATGCCTTCCGGCGAAGTTACCAAGACGGCATCGCTCAGGCTGTTGAGCACCGTGTTGAGATAATTCTTGGTGATGGTGGTTTCATTCAACTTCTGCCGCATGCGCTCGAGCGCGAATTGCAGGTCACCGAGCTCGTCTTGGCGCACCACGGCGAGGGGCCGGGTATAGTCGCCTCGGCCGATTCGGTCGGCGCTCTTCACCAGCGCGGAGATGGGTCCCGCCAGCTGCCTGGCGATGAACCAGGCGCCGGCCAATCCCAAGAGGATGAGCGGTAAGGTGATGCCGGCAAGGAAGCCGCGCATGCGCTTGATCTGCATGCCCTGTTGGCTCTCCAGCTGCTTGCGTATGCTGGCGAGAGTCTCGCGCATCTCGGCGCGGCTCATCCAGAT
Organism: Gammaproteobacteria bacterium; assembly: GCA_003165495.1. Lineage (GTDB taxonomy): Bacteria > Pseudomonadota > Gammaproteobacteria > Steroidobacterales > Steroidobacteraceae > Bog-1198. Next base: position 4,593 of record PMMB01000182.1, read on the forward strand.
CCGCAAATCGCCGACGCGCTGCACGGGTGCCGATACCAGGTTCGAGTGAATGGTGCTCTGGAAGACGAACCAGTCGCCCGCAGCCCGGGCGGCGAGATCGCCGCCGCTGAACAGCACCGTGCCGCGCGCATCCGATACCTCGACTCTTTCGATGTCGCGCTCGTCGAGCAGGCGCTCGGCGATCGATGCGACGGCGGCCTTGTTGCCCGAACCGAGCGCGGGCGCGAGCGTGATGCCGGTGATCTCGGCGAGACTGCTCGCGCGCGTTTCCAGGTCGGTTTCCAGCTTCTGCGCGACGGTGGCGTAGGTGAGCTGGTTGACGTCCGCGGCATCGAGCCGGTGTTCGTAGTACGACAGGCCGCCCAGTAGCAGCGACAGCACGGCGCCGACCGCCAGTGCCAGCAGCAAGTACTTGGTTTTTAAGCTTCGCGCCATTGACTACACCGGCCATTCGCGTCGTGGAACTGAAAGGAATGATACCCGTTCACGCCAAACCCTATAAGGGGGCCGGTACAATCCGCCTTAGATGGACCCGAAACATGCGCATTGATATCTATTCGGACACCGTTTGTCCTTGGTGCTATCTCGGCAAACGGCGCTTCGAGCTCGCGATGGCCGCGCGCCCGCAGTATGAGCCGCGCGTGACATGGCGGCCTTTCGAGCTGAATCCCGATATACCCAACGAGGGCCTCGATCGTGCGGCCTACCTTGCCGCCAGAGCCGGGGATCCAAAGCGTGTGGCGGAGGCGCATGCCGATTTGAAGCGCCAGGGCGAGGCGAGCGGCATTGTATTCCGATTCGATTTGATAGAGCGCATGCCGAATACCCGCCGGTCACACCTATTGATAGCCCACGCGGCTCGTTGCGGCCGCCAAACGGCCGTCAAGGAGCGAGTCATGCGCGCCTATTTCGAGGAGGGCTGCGACATCGGGGATATCGAGGTACTGGTCCGGCTGGGAGTCGAAGCCGGCCTGGCGGAGCACGAGTCCCGTTCGGCGCTCATTCTGCGCGCAGGCCAGGACGGCGTGATCGCCGCGGAACGTCACGCCCAGGTCCTCGGGATAACCGACCTGCCAACCTTCATATTCGACGGCAAGTACACCATTTCGGGCGCGCAGGAGGTAGGGATCCTCGCTCGGGTCTTAGATCAGGTCGCCGATTTTGCCGCAGCCCGCGTGGTGTCGTGAACGAAGGCGAACTCACCGGGCAGGTCCGTACCCATATCGCCGACGTGTCCGACCCGGACTGTGCCCTGCACGCGCACGTGGTCGCACCCTTTTTGAATTTACGCCGCGCGGCCCTGGCCGATGGCTTCGATGTGGTTCCTCACAGTAGTTTTCGCGACTTTTCGCGTCAACTGACGATCTGGAACGCAAAATTCAGCGGCGCGAGGCCGATGTATGACGCTGCGGGCCAACCCATCGATGTGAGTGAGCTCGACGCCCTGGGCCGCATCGAGGCGATTTTGTTGTGGTCCGCTCTGCCCGGGGCGAGCCGGCATCACTGGGGGACGGATGTCGATCTCATTGATCGTCAGGCCACCGCGCCCGGGTACCGGGTTCAACTCACGCCGGAGGAGTTCGCGCCGGGCGGGCCGTACGCGGCGCTTGCCGAGTGGCTGGAGGCCAATGCGGCCCGGTTCGGATTTTTCCGCCCGTTTCGCGGCGTACTGTCGGGCGTCCGGCCCGAACCCTGGCATTTCAGCTTTGCACCGGTTGCCGAAAGTGCTCGCCGCACCTTGAGTCCGGCCGTGCTGCATAAGGCCATCGCCGCGGCACCGCTATTGGGCAAAGTTGAGGTACTCGCGCGACTCGATGAGCTGCATGCGCGCTACGTCGCGACCATCGACTGGCCGTAGGCTTAAGCCCAGAGTGCCTTCAGATGAGTCAACATCAGGCCGCGCACCTGCCCTAATTGAGTGTCGTCCGAAGTGAAAAGTGGCGGATTTCGCCGCAACATGGGCCAACGCTCGGTGCGCAGAACCTGGTGCAGGTAGCCCAGATT